>NZ_JAMQPV010000001.1:1200000-1500000 GCF_026151395.1 Leptospira limi | reverse complement strand
AGAGACCCTTAGATCTGATCGAAAGTCCGATGGAAGTTTGGTTTGGACACCCCTTACTGGAGTTTCCCTACTTCTCTTTTTTGCTTTTGCAAGCCAATGTATGTCCACACTTGCTGTAACCAAGAAGGAAACGGGAAGTTTGTTATGGCCTACCGTGCAGTTTTTGTATATGACTACACTTGCGATCACAAGTTCACTTCTGGTTTACCAATTGGGAAAAATTTTAGGATTTGCTTAATCTGCCGACAATGATATCTAGAGGCACACTTTGGATTTTCATATCGGGAACAAAATCATAACTAGAAACTCAAGTCCATATTTGGTAGCAGAAATTGGACTCAATCATAATGCCAATTTAGAAATTGGAAAACGTACGATCGAAAAGGCAAAAGAATCAGGTGCCCATGCGGTTAAGTTCCAAACCTATCGCACAGAAGAGTTCATAGATGCCAAAAACCCTGATGTAAAGTTTTTATTTGATATCTTCAAACAGTATGAATTGGATGAAACCTTTCATCGTGAATTCCAAAAAACAGCTTTGGATCTGGGACTCGATTTTTTTTCTACTCCCCTTTGTGATTCTGCTGTGGATCTATTATCAAGTCTCAATGTTCCTATTTATAAAATTGCATCGGGTGATATCGTCAACTTATCTCTGTTAAACAAGGTCATCAAAACAGGAAAACCAATCATTGTCTCCACTGGCGCAGCCTTACCAGAAGAAGTGATTCGTGCCATTTCCAAATTCCAAGATGAAAAGGTAGAAGTTTGCCTCTTACATTGTGTATCCATGTACCCAACACCACTAGACAAAGTGAATTTACAATCCATTCCCTATTATTTGGACACAACAGATTTTGTTGTTGGATTTAGTGACCATTCCGATGGCACACTTGCTTCCTCTCTCGCCATTGGATTTGGTGCTGTTGTTATCGAAAAACATTTCACTTTAGACCGAAACTTGGAAGGGCCAGACCACACCATTTCGATGGATCCAGTTTCCTTTCGCAAATTAGCAGATGATACCGAACAAAGTTATCAGATGCGAGGTGTGTATGGAAAAAACACACATCCAGAAGAAACAAGTGGATGGTTTTATGGTCGTAGGTCTTTGTACAAACAAAACCAATCTGTGATGAGTTTACGACCTGCACTCCATACAAAAGACAATACTGTTTTAAATTCTTGGGATTTGGAAAAGGTGGGAGATCCTTCTCTTTTACCAGAAGGACCCATCCGAGTGGCACCTAAGAGAATTTAGGTGCCGAAAGTATTACATCTTTTGGATGATTTGTTCTAGTAACGTTTTTAAGAACACTGGATTTGGAGTTCCACTTTCAATCTTACGATCGTTGATAAAAAGGGAAGGCGTGGATTGGATATTTAATTTTTCTGCTTCGTCTATTTCTGCATTCAATTGGTTTTGAGCTTCTTTGGATGCCATACAAGCTTTTAATGAGGAAACATTGAGACCAATCAGGTTCGCTAAATTCACAACACTCGCACCTGAATGAGCCACGCCCTTCTCTAAGTTATCATACAAACCACGATACATTGGTTCAAATTTTCCTTGTTTGTCTGCACAAATCGCAGCCATTGCAGCTACACAAGAAGTTGCCCCTGGTCTTGGTTGTTGCATGAGTCGGTTACAGGAACCATCCAAAGGAAAATTTTTATACACGACTTTTACCATTCCATCATACTCAGAAAGAACTGTGTGTAAAATATGGCTTGTATGAAGGCAATGTCCACAATTGTAATCAGCATACTTTACGATTGTGATGGGTGCATCTTTTTTCCCAATAAACGGTGAACCTTGGGTTTTAATTCCAAGTGTTGGCTCTAAGAAAAAAGCATCAATCTTAGTTTGGATTTCCTTAGAATCCATACCGCGAGATGTAGCGAGTGTATTCGATGATTCACTTTTCACCCACATTTTACTCGATGCAAATCCAACTGAAAAACTAAAAAAGAAAACGAGTCCAAATGTAGTAATACCTTCCTTTAAAGAAGATGTTATATCTAACTTTGGTTTCCCTTCTGTTTTCCATAACAGAAACAAAATTGCTAATAGAGAGATAGTGACTAGGTATGTGACAAAACACAATTGGCAAATTGTGCCGATAATTCCCACAGAAATTCCAAAAAGAATTAGATCAAATATGAATCCTAAAACCAAAACTGGGAACAGTAGAGAAATTAGTTTTGTGACTTCATCAGAACTTGTACTTTTAGAAATGAGATAAAATGCATAAGTGATTAATCCATAAAACCCAAACCCAAGTAAGGCGATAGGAACGTTGCCTAAAAATGGAACACCAGGGATGGCTGAATAGGAACTTTCAGCGACTTTTAAACAAGAATCTCCACCACCTAATGCGGAACAAGCGGCTCCAGCTACATTATCAGTTCCAATTCCAAAATACTCTACTGCTAGTAGGAACGAAAAAAGAAGTCCTAAAACTCCTACGACGAGACCACCGATTGCCAAATTTTTGCGATTCATTTCTACTTTTCCCTCTTTTGATTCAGAATCCTGATACTTTCTTTTAGATCTAATTTTCCTTCATAAATGGCTTTTCCTGTGATAGCTCCAAACAATTTTCCATTTGTTTTTTCAAATAAAGTTACCAAATCTTCAGTTTTAGAAACCCCACCAGAAGCAACCAATTGTAAATCAGGAAATTCATTGAGTAATTCAATGTACAGATCTGTATTGGGTCCTTCCATCATTCCATCTTTGGATATGTCAGTGAAAATCACATGGCGGACACCCATTCCGTACATCTTCTTTAAAAAATCTTTGTATAAAATTCCAGAATTGGTTTCCCAACCTTTCGTTCTCACATAACCATTCTTAGCATCAACGCCAATGACAATCCTATTTTGCCCAAACATTTCTAAACCTTTTTCGACAACGTTCGGATCTTCCACAGCAACAGTGCCTAAAATAAAACGTGAAACTCCGAGCCCATCATAGAATTTCATATTTTCGATAGAGCGAATTCCTCCACCTAGTTCAAGTTCGACGGAGCATTCTTCTTTGATTTTTTTGATTGTTTTTCCGTTTTCTGATTTTCCAGTTTTTGCTGCATTTAAATCCACTATATGGATGAGAGTTGCACCCTGTTCTTCAAACACTTGGATCATTTTTTCAGGGGAAGAAGAATAAACCGTTTTTTTAGCATAGTCTCCCTGTAGTAGGCGGACTGCTTCATTGTCGAGTAAGTCAATTGCTGGTAATACTAACATTAGAGTTCGATAAAATTTTTAAGGATTCCAAGCCCAATTTTGTCTGATTTTTCTGGATGGAATTGAGTTCCAAAAATAGTTTCCTTTTCGACAACTGCTGGGAACGATTCTCCATAATAATGGCAGTTAGCTGTAATATCCAACCTATCAACACCAACAGGCCGATAGGAATGGATAAAATACATAAAGGATTCGTTTGGGATTCCTTTTAAAAGTTTTGAGTTTTTTTGTTTGATATCAAAGAGTTTGTTCCAACCCATATGAGGAACTTTAAGATTAGGTTTACCTTCAAACTTTCTGATTTTGCCTCTGATAAGTCCAAGCCCAGGAATTGTAGAACCAATTTTATTGGTTTCATCCGAGTCTTCAAATAACACTTGATAACCGATACAAATTCCAAATAAATATTTTTTTGCAGCGACATGTTCTTTGATGATAGAAACAAATCCTAGTTCGTTAAGGTTTTGCATCGCTTTGTCAAAATGTCCGTCACCTGGTAAAATGATTTTATCCGCCGCTTTTACTTTGTTCGGATCATTAGTAAAAACAAAATCATCGGTGTGTAAAGAAACTGCTTTTAATAAGGAATGGATATTCCCCATTCCAAAATCTAAAACAGCAATCACTCGAGCATTCCCTTTGTAGAAGGGATTTGGTCTTTGGCACCTGAATCAATTGAAATTGCTTGGCGTAATGCTTTTCCTAAGGCCTTAAAGATAGATTCGTGGATGTGGTGTCTGTTTTCGCCATAATGTACCACAACATGAAGGTTCATTTTTGCATTCAGTGCAAGTTTTTGTAAAAACTCTAACGTAAGTTCGGCGTCGTAAATTCCAAACTTTCCATCTAGCGCAGGTCCAGTATATTTAAAATAGAATCTTCCACCTAAGTCAACTGCCACAGTTGTTAAAACTTCATCCATTGGAAGGGTGAAATTTCCATACCGAAAGATTCCTTTTTTGTCCCCAAGTTGGGTGTGGATCATTTGTCCAAGTAAAATGGCTGTGTCTTCCACGGAATGGTGGCAATCAATACCAATGTCTCCACGAAGTTTTAAGTCCATATCAATGAGACCATGTTTGGCTATATGAGAGAGCATATGCTCGAAAAAAGGGATTTCTGTATCAAATGAATAAACACCACTGCCTCGGAGGTTTAGGTCCAAGCGGATGTCCGTTTCGGATGTTTTTCTGGATTCCACCATATTCCTAAGCATGTTTGGTAGAAAACCCTGATGTCAAGAGAGAATGTAAACGATTTAGGAAGCGAGGCTCAAAACACCTACCAAATTATAACCGATAAATACCCAAAAACAATATACCAATGCGACCAATACAAAAAGCAAAATCCGTTTCCAACGTGAGTCCAAATATGTCCCTCTATGGGAACTAACAAACCAGGTAAAAATCCTTCTCAAATTTTTAGGGAAATCCGTCTCTTTTTTCTGAATTTTCCCCTTTATTTTCCAAACCTTTGGTTGAACATTCGGATGAGTTCAGAAATCGAATCTTCCACATATTTGAAATGTTTAGGTTTCATGGGATCGAGTGGCATCATGTCATGGATCTTTTTATAACGATCGAAGGATTCTCGAATGTATTCCATATACTTTTGGCTTGTGATCCCATACCGTTTGAAAATCGCCTCGTTTTCGACAAACATCCGTTTGAATTCATCTGCATAATTACCATCATTCAAAAAATAATACCGCAAATCAGATTTTGCCTGTGAAAAGGCAATGTCGATATTGGTGATGAATTTGGAAGATTTGGAAGTCTCTGTGACTACTTGGCTTTGTGAAGACAATTTAGAAGCTGCTTGTTCAATCGCCTTCTGCTCGGAAACTCGTTTTTCCTTCTCGAAGTCTTTTGCTAATTTTTCGCGTTTTAATACCTCATCCACAGAGGACTTTTTTTCTTCAGGCATAGTTTCATTATCCCCATCTCAAATGAGTGTCAAGGAATTAGACGAAAAATTATTCCTGAACCTTTCGTAAGGCACAATTTGGCAACCACTCACACCGTAAACAAATGGGATCTTCGGTATTATACGTAGAGGGAGGGCAAATATTGGCGTTTTCTACTTGTAATGGTTGTAAATACTGGATGACCGAAGATCGATCTTTTTTGGATTCAATTTGTCGTAAGACAGTTTCGTTGAGTTTTTTTTGGTCCAAAAACAAATCTTCCACAGGCACCACTTTTGGTTTTTGTTGTGGGATTGATTCAGATTGCCTTGGTGATTCCCATTCCATTCCAGGAAGGTATGGCATTGTCGTTGGTAAAAATTGTTTGGGAAAAAGTTTCACAAGTAACCAAGCAGTCACGGCACCACCCAAGTGGCAGGTATTCGAAATGGGTGCATTCCCAAATTGAGAAATCAAATACCCAATCACAAGAGATACCCAAACTGCATTTTTAGCCTTCACTGGGAAAATGAATAACAATAATTCTGCATTCGGATAAAATAAACCAAATAACGCAAGTAAGCCGAAGACTGCACCCGACGCACCGATTGTTTGAGAGGTCATGGACTCTAAAACAGAAATTCCACCACCTAACATAAAATTCAAATAAGCAGAACCAACTACAAAAATTCCTGCACCAATTTGTGATAAAAAATATAATATGATAAACTTAGTTTTCCCAATGATCGGAATGATGTTACTTCCTAACATATACATTGCATACATATTAAACAAAAGATGGATCGGTAATAAACCAACCTCATGTAAAAATCCATAGGTTAGTATTTGCCAAATTTCTCCGCTTAACACAAAGTCAGGAGTGAGTCCAAATCGAAAGATCAATTGTTGGTTTGCAAAGTATTGTAAAAAAAAGATAACACAGTTGAGGATTAAAATGACATTCAAAGGATGAAGGATCGGATTCCCGAACAAACTAGGGCCCTGGCTTCGATTTCTACTCATGGTACTTCCAAAATTTAGAGTCTAGGGAAAGAAACAAGGGAAATAAAAAAAGGGGGAATCCTTTCGGAAGCCCCCCGGGAGTGATTTAAGGTAAAATCAGGCAACAGACCCTACCTTGATTATCAATCACTTCTACCATCGGAAATCCATGGCACTTGCTTAATAGCTGGGAGAAAAATTTAGGCAATTTTTGAGAGAGAATACAACGCATCTCTGTTCAGAATATCGATGCGGTTTTTGTCGACGGAGATAAATTCTCTGGCTTTGAGATCCGAAAGCGCACGGACCAAGGTTTCCGTTTTTGTACCAATGAAAGTCGCAAGGACATCCCTTGTGACTTTTAATTCCACATGGTTTTTTCGTCCTTGGGCATTGTCTAAAACAATGAGGATCTCTGCTAATTTTTCATGGACTTGTTTGGTCCCAAGAGAGACCACATGTTCTTCCATCTCACGCCACTCTTTGGCCATTTGGCGGAATACTTCTTTTTGGAAATTACTGTCATCTTTGACCAGAGCATCGATGAGGGATCCTGTGATGTAACAAGCGTGAGTGTCCTCTACTGCAACTACATTGTGGTGAGAAATGGAATCGGAAATACAATCACGAAATCCAACCCAATCACCAGGCCCACTCAATCGAAGGGTTTGTTCTTTTCCACTGGCGAGTTGCACATAACTGCGAACGAGTCCTGATTTGATGAAAAAAAATCCTTCGGCTTTTACACCGGCAGTGACGAGATGTTTGCCACGAGGGAAAATCGTAAAATCTTTCCCTGCATTGATTCTTTCAATTGTTTCATGGGCAGCACAATGGAGCACATTATGATTTTTATAATCACATAAAAAACAATCAGGATTGAGTGGAAGGTCAGACATCGAACTTTTATGTAACCCCTTACCAGTCGCTTGTCGAGACAAAATTTTAGAAACTTTCTAAAATTTTATTTACCCTTAAACTTAGGATCTCGTTTTTCTATAATACTCTGGATGGTCTCTTTAAAGTCATCTGAGATAAAGTTTCGCGCTTGTGATTCTGCTTCTTTTTTCAAAGCAGAATCCAACTGTTTCCAGGAATACAAATTTTGTTTGAGTTCTTGTAAGGCAAGTGGAGCGGCTTTTGCTATGGAAAGGGCAAGTTCCATAGCACGTTCATACACAGATGTTTTAGGTACGGCATCCAATGCGAGTCCCCATTCCTTTGCCATCTCCCCATTAAACGTTTCACCAGTTAGCAGTAACCTACCACCTAAACTTTTTCCCAAAAGTTCCAGGGCAAGGAAACTCGATCCCATTCCCGGGTGGATGCCCAATCGGACAAAATTAAACGAATACTTTCCATCACTTGCAAAAATACGTAAGTCACATCCAAACGTTAAGGAAAGACCTGCACCAATTGCATGTCCATTCACTGCAGCAATGACAGGAACTGGAAGTTTTCGGACGGACAAAAAGAAACCATAGAACTTTCTCATATCACGTCTGTTTTGCGAAAAACTTTTCTCTGAAAAAGATCGTAATAAATTCAAATCACCACCTGCGCAGAATACATCACTGCGACCAGAGATGATAACGGCTCTTGGTAATTTTTTCTGTTTGCGAATGGAATGGATGATGTCAGAAAATTCTTCTCCCATTTTCCATGTCATGGAATTACGGGAAGAAGGGTTGTTTAAGAAGATGGAAAGGATGGTTCCATCTTCTGTTTCACGGGATTCTATTTCTAGGAATTCATACTCTTTGGATTCAAATCGCGATTTCATCTATCTGAAAGGATTCGTACCAGGCTTTATCTTGTAAAGATAAAGGTTTTTTCCCGATCTCCATATTTTCAAAGTAATTGAGTAAAATTTCTAAGTGTTGGCTTTCCATATTTTGATTTGGTAAAGCAGAATCAATGCCTTTGCTAAACAAGACATCAGCTCTGATTTTGTCTTTGTAGTGGTCTGGTTTTCCAGAAAAAATCAAATGCGAAGAAATCAAATCAAATCGAATTGTATCGATAATCCGGCGAAGTGAATCTTCTGATTCTAAATAATAACGGGAAGCTACTTCCGTTTGGAAATAATCACCCCAAGTGATGAGATCAGGGAGAGATCCTGTTTTTTCCAAAATTTTCTTTTGGGCCTCTTCATCCGTATACAAACACCCGGCAAATCGTTCCACTATGGAATGGAGTTCTGACAGGATGGCTACCTTTTCAGGATTTAAGAGTCCTTGTCGGATCATTGGCATCAGCTCAGGATTTACATGTTTGGGGAGAGTTAGTTCCATATACTTCCCATTTCGGCGGATTCTGTCGTTTTCTGGCATATTTTCTCTGCGAGAAAATCAGTTTTGGGCCTCTAAAAATCGATAATTTTAGTATGGCAATCGGCAGAACGGATTCGATGCAGGAACTCATCACGATTTTAGAATCGTTATTTGATGAGACGATTATTGGATCTGATGTCAATATTGTTAAACACCTCTTTTACTATCTAAAAGCTGACAACCGAGAATTTGAATTTATCTATGAAGAGGATAACTTAGTAGCTGCTGTTGAGGAAATTGAAGCTCATACAGTGACTCTCATGATCCCTGACCTCGTTGAAAAAGGTTCTCGCAGAGCCCGAGTTCGATTTGAGGTGATGAACATCAATTATCAGTTTGAAGTTGTCATCCTTGATATCCAAAAAGACCAAATTATCATCAAAACTCCAACGGAGTTACAATCTTACCAACTAAGAACGAATAAACGGATCCCAGTTGATGATTTGTTCATGAACTTTATCATTCTCTTCCGGAGTTTGTCTGGAGGTTCAAGGGAAGTTGGGAAAAACCTTTATGCAGAAAGCAGGTTCCCTCACCTAATGAAGGAAGTACGAAAAGACAGGCCAGACAGTAAACTCATCAATATTATGTTAACCGAGGCAATCGAAAGGATATCCAAAGATTATGAAATTCATTTTTACAAAGAAGATGAAAAATTAAACGAATTTGAGGATTTTACAAAAAAAACAATCTTACGTTCTGGAAAAACCATCTACATCCCTGATTGTAACCGAATCACCTCCTATATCAATGAGCCCAAAGATGATGTGTTATTTAATTATTATTCTGAACACAAAGAGATGGCAAAGGAACTAGGAGATGAATTTGCCTTGGATTTTTTTGAATCCATGAGAAAACACGAGTCCAGAAATTTCTATGTTTCTTATATCATTACACCAATCCGTTTGTATGAAGATGTTGTAGGTTATATCAAAGTATATTCCACAGCGATGGAACGTTTTACGATCTCACAAAACCAAGCAATTTATATTTTTGAGTTAGCTGAAATCATCAGTTATGTATTCACAAAAATTGCAATTCAGTATGGAAGTTATGAAACCATGCAATCCACAACCAAAGTTGTCGATATATCATTAGATGGTTTACTTTTTGAAATATACGACAAACGACTGTTTCATTATTTAAAACGTCACAATATCATCAAAATGTTTATCCCATTAAACAAAGAAAGGACCATGATCCTACGGGGTGAAATCATTCGTTTTTTAGATAAAGGAGACCACTACCACCTAGGTGTGAACTATTTTAGTTCAGCACCAGACGATATGTTGTTTCTGGAGTCTTATTTGTTTGAAAAAAGTATGAAAATTCTCTCAGAGTAATCCAGATTGTCTTTCAGCAAGACGAATGGAATTGAGTAAATCTTCCGATAAAGTAGTTTCGCCAGTATAATACAATCGTAAGAGTTTACCATGTTCTACGAGTTTGGATCGATAAGTGGTTTCTTCATTGGATCCTCTTGTTTCTTTCCAACGTAAATTGTAAAACTCGCATGCTAATTTATGAAGGTAATAGTCAGATTTTCTAAGAGAATATGCTTTGTTTAAAAATTCTTCTGAACGGCTAGCAAGTTCATCTCTTGTTTTGCGAAGATCAACTGTATTCCCAGCTAAATTTGTATGTATTAAACTTAAGTATGTTACTTCAAAACTATACAACCAAACTTCGTAAATTTTTGGATATAAGGTGCGTGCTTCTTTTGCCACTTGCGGCATGAGTTCTAATTGTTTTTTGTTTTCTTTCCCTTCTACTTTGAAATAAAAAGTTAAAAACCGTAAGTAATCCACAAGAAATAATAAACGTTCTTGGGGATTCGAAAATCGTTCTCTATTTTTCCAGGCCATGGAATACTCAAAGGCAGTGGAGACATACCCTTCTCCGTCTTTCCAATGGGCTTTTCCTAGCGCATAATGTAAATCAGGTGAACTTTGGTCTAAAGATACAGCATGTTTGTATTTGCGAAGGGCTTCATCCATTTGGCCTTTTGCAAAATAATGATCACCTTGTTTTTTTGCGATAAAGGCTTCTTCATACTTTGTGGTATCGAGCATCCTTGCAGCTGTTACTGGCCTGTCTTCGATCAACCGAAGGTAACCTTCTCCACGTACCTGCCATCCAAAAAAGGTAGTGAGGTAAACGGATTTGACAGTAATCATCCCCACAATGTTACCATCACGAAACGTTTTGTGGTCTTGGTTTTTTTCGAGTAAGTACAGGGTTTGGCCGACTCGAATGCCTTTTGGATCTGCCACCTTGATTGTGACCGTGTCCGGTCTTGTATCGACTTCTAATTCTTGGGAGAGTTTATCGACTTCGTAAAAACTTGCTTTTTCAATCCCAACCACTTCCCCCACAACAATCATTCGAAGTGGATCTAATGAAGATTGGCTACGAAAGGCAAAAGCCATACGATCAGATGGTGACTGCGCATACAGAAACGATACGAATAAAAATGGAAAAAAGAAGTGCCGAACCATCTACTCTAAGAATCGACCAAAACAAAAACGGGAAGAGAAGAAAATTGAACCCCTACCCTGATGGGTAGGGAAAAAACTCTTATTTGGGATGGAATTCTAAACGATACTTGCCATCTCCTACTTGGCTTTTCGAATACAGGATTTTTCTGTGGACCCCATTGATATAATCATCCACAAGATTTCCATAAAACGGACTTCCTAAATTCCCACTATTCCCAATTGGAAGTTGTGTCACTGATTCCTCAAACCTACCATAATCGATGACCCTACGTTTGGAAGGTCCCGCCATAGCAGTCCAATCCTCTTTCATCAATTTGTATTTTAGATTGTTTACAACTTCGGCTCCACCAGCACTCGGTAAGGGACCAATGTTAAAAACACCACCTATCAAAGGTAAAACGCCTAGCGGATGAGGGTGTTTGATTTTGTATAAATATTTCCATTTCCAAAGACTTGGAGTTGCAGAAACATTTTTTTCCAAATATCTTGCTGTCAGTTCAATGGAACGATTTAAGATATCAGTTCTTGTTTCTAAGATTCCGACTGTTCTCAGGTCATCCCAATAATTCGAATTTGGATTACGGATGAATCGTCGGTAAGCATTCCAATACTCTGCCATGTCTCCATACAGTTCAAAATGTTCAAGTCCCATTTCATCTATGAGTAGTTCTTTCATTGTGATATAAAAGAAAACATCATAAACAGCTGCCCCTTGGGACTCTGGGAAGTGTTCAAAATTCCAATTTTTAAGGATTTCTAAAACTTTTTTGCCACCTAACGTCTTTGGTTCTTTCACTGAGGAAAACAAAATCTCTAAGTATTCTGGTGCAAAAGAGGAAACTGTATCATTCTGAATGGCTGCCAGTTCTTCTAAACTCCATTTTTCTTGGGTTTCGAGAATTCCAACTAACCTTTGAAAACGATCTGGCGGTTGCCAATTTCCTTCAGGTTTACCAAGTCCCGATAATTTTCCACTCGTGACGAGGTTATTGGCCGTAACTATGATTCCATTTTTCGGATTGATGATCTTAGGATTGTCCTTAGAAGGAACATAACCAATCACATCATTTTCACCTGTCGAACCTTCTAAAATTTTTCTTGGATTTCCAGATTTTAGAATTGGAAACCTTCCCACAGCATAATAGGCAATGTTCCCATTTTTATCTGCGTAACTAAAATTGAGACCAGGTGCTCCAATCATAGAAGATGCAGAATCCAATTCTTGGAAAGACTTAGATTTACCCATCTTATACAAAACATCTAAGAGTGGATTGTCTAAATGGTGATGTGCCCAGTACAAACTAACTGGCCTACCTTTATAACCTTTTATGTGTTCGGTGATAATGGGACCATGGTTTGTGATCGCGACTTGATAAGGAATTTTAGTCCCATCTTTTTGTTTGATCTCATCTTTGTAATAGGTTAATTCTTTCCAATTGGAACCAGACTTATATTTGCCAGCTTCAATGGTTTCCATATACAAATTCACATCATCTTGTTCAAGCATGGTTAAACCCCATGCCTTGTCCCGGTTATGAGCAATGAGTGGAAAAGGGATAATGGACAAAAAGTAACCATAGTTTTCATAACCAGGGTATTCGATATATGCTTCGTACCAAGCACCTGGATTGGATAAAGCAATATGTGGGTCATTGGCTAAAACTGCACCACCACTCGCAGAGCGACTTGGACCAACAAGCCACGAATTACTACCTTCTAATGGTTCAATCGGGAGATTGAGGGAACTCACAAACGTAACCAACTGCTTTAAGTTGGTGATATCTTTGTTTGATTGAGATAGAGAACTTTTTATTTCACTGCTTTTGAAATCATTCTGTGGATTTACGTTTGGAAACGGAAGATTTGATGTTAATTTTTTAACACTTGGTTGGGATTCCAAAATGGAGGCATTTGGCTCAAAATCATACCTCGGGAATAATTCGCTAGCTGATCTCCCAACTAACTCAGATTCCATAATAGAATACAAACTATCAGATTTAATCCCTTCTGCAAATGAAAATCCCATATAAAACAAGAATGAAATCGCATCCACCCGGTCAAAAGGTCGAGGTTTGATCCCAAGAATTGTGTATTCGATGGGTAATGGTTCTGTTTCTAAGAAATGATTTACACCTTCCAAAAACCAATCCAATTGTTCCCAAGCTTCTGGATAAATTTGTTTTGTCTGATTGGCGTAGTTTTCCGCAGTTTGTTTCAATAATAACGATTTCAAAAATTGATCAGATGGGATGAGTTTTTCACCAAAAATTTCAGTGAGTTCACCTTTCCCAATCCTTCTCTGTAATTCCATTTGAAAAATCCGATCCTGCGCCATTGTAAAACCTAACGCAAAATATGCGGACTTTGCATCCTCACCAACAATATGTGGAATTCCCACTTCGTCTCGAATGACTGTTGCTTTTGTAGTTAACTTTTCGGAACGAATCTCACCATGATACTTAGGAGCTTTTAAAGAAACAAGTCCCCAAAACAGGAAATGTAAGGTAATCGGTAACGTTAGGATAAAAAGAAACAAGAGACTGAGGAATGGTCTCTTGTGAATGAATTTTTTAATTGAATGTATCATACTTTATTGCAGTGCTTTAATTTGACGAATTCGGTTTTGTTTATCAGCTGAGTCCCATGCCGCATTGGAAAAAGATTCAACTTTATAGTATTTGGTTTTGTATTCATCTTTGTATGGGAGCACTAATTCTCGATCAGGTTCTGTTGTTTTTGCTGCCTGGATTTTACGTAAACCTTCTGCTCCTTGGTTAAACCAATCAGGATCAATCGGCAAATTGACTCGATGCCCTCTAAAAGAAGTAGCAAGGTAAGGTCCATCTAGGTCTTTATCACGTAGGATTTTCCCAAAAAAAGTAAATTCTACTTCATTTGATCCAGAAACAAGATCACCGTCATACACTGCATAGGCGATGTATTCACCATTCTTTTCATCCTTTAAATTGGCTTCTAAATGGTATTTTCCTTTTTTGTATACATTGACTACTGCTCTCACAATGAGAGACCCATCTTGGAGTGAGTCCGAAAAAACTCCATTAAACTCTGCAGGAATGGAAGGACTGGAAAAAAAACTAGAAGTTAATGTTGTTTTTAAATTTTCAGGACCATATGTAATTTCAGCTACAAGAGACATTTGTCCCCAATCAGCTTTTTGTGGTTTCCATGAGAATGTATGAATGTTATCACCTCTTGTTTGGTCACCATCGGTTCCACTATCATTAACTGATGCACTCACCACACCAAATCGTTGTCCTTCCCACTCTTTGAAAACTTGGTGTGAATCAATAGAAACTTTTACACGATTCCTTGCTTTATCACGGCATTCGAGTGTAACATACATCATATCCTTATTTCCAATCACTGCCCATGTTTTTGGTTGGAATAAACATACATAACCGGTTGGTTCGTTCGTTTTTGCATCGATTGTATAGTCTGGCGATGTTTCAATGATAAATGGGAACGCTAAATCATGATTGAGAATTGACATTGGTCTTGAGAACGGTGGGTATTCTGCCCATTCTAAGTATTTTTCTAATATATATTCTGGAGTGGCTCCATCCTCTGGAATCCCTTCTCCACCATCACCACCTTCTCCACCTGATTCATTTCCTTGCGTTGGATCCGAATTTCTTGCCATTCTTTCTTGTCTTGCTTTCTCTTTTGCTTCTTGGTCAGAACCAAATCCATCCTTAACTAAATAAAAGATCAAACCTACTAATACTAGTATAACAACAGTTAGATACACACCGTATCTACGAAATAAATCCATACGCTCCCTTCCTTATCTTTTATAAAACGGTTAAGAGCCTTGTCGGTTTTGAAACGATGTAAAGTAAAATTTAAATGGAAAAGAGACTGGCGATTGATTCAGAAATTGGGATTTCAGTAGGGATAGGCATCTGTTTCCATTCTTCATAGTATTTGTATACTGTTCGTGAATAAGAAGGAACACCACCAAAACGTTTGTATCCGCCTAATCCAGCATTATAAGATAACAATGCAGCTTCGAGGGATTCTGTGCGTTCCATGAGATAATTTAAATAAAGAACACCTAAGATTAAATTTGTTTCAGGTTCCAATAGATCTTTCTCGGAATGAAATGGGATTCCTTCTTTATTCGCAAGCCACTTCGCTGTTTCCGGCATCACTTGCATAAGCCCAATGGCACCTTTATGTGATTTTGCTCGTGTATTGAATTGTGATTCCGTTTGGATGAGGCCAACCAAAAAACCCAATTTGTCCATTGGTTCTTTTGCAGTAGTAATTTTCTCTTTTGGGAATCGTATATGGTAAGAAGCCCTTTCGATCACATTGACTAAGTCCTTTTGCTCTTTTTTAGAAAGGCTAGGTCGGTTTTTGGCAATTAGAGAATGTAATTTTACCTTTGCGGAAAGATCACTCGGATTGTTTCCGGAGGGGTTGATTTTCCCGTACGATTCGAACAGAAAGACCATTCCCAAACCAAATACGGCGATTTTATGGATGAAATTGGATTGTTTTCGCATGGTGACTGGTTGTCTCCTTATTGTGCATTGCACAATAAGGCCAGTTTCCGATATCGCGCTCTGGCGGCAAGAGGAATTTGTGCGACGCACAACGAGAAAAACGGACAAATGGGAAATGCTTGCCGAAAGATTCTTCACTCGCATTTCTGGAAAGGCTTGGAACCAACTCTCAACCTCTACAGTTTCTTTTATTTCGGACTCAGTTTGGTCAGTGGGATTGCGTATATTTACTTTCGCTCGAGAAAAGAGGAACTCACCCCCAGTTTTCGAGGCTTACTCATCCCTTTACTCAGCTTGTTTTATTGGTCCATAGCATGGTCGATTTGTAATTCGTTCTTACACCACCTCACTGCCTACGTATTTGTTTTTCTGAAAAATCCAGCCATTCTCGTACTAGGTGTTTCTACTTCTGAGTTAGCATTTCGTTTCCAAAAAGACTTATTCCCACGTTGGCGTAAATGGAGTTTGCGCATCCAAACCGGACTTGCCTTAATTGCAGGTTTTTGGAATGGAATCGGTTTCTTTTTTCGTGAAATTCGTTTTGATCCCAAAATGGAATTTTATGTTCCCGTTCAATCATCAGAAAACACTTTGATCCAATTTTCCATCTTATCCATTGCCATTGTACTTTGTTTGGTGCTTGTGAATACTTTGGTTGCCCTATTCGCAAAATACAATCGATTGGATGGATCCAAAAAAAAAGCAACTGGTGGATTTATCTTAGCAATCCTGGGAATCCTTTCTTTGGCATTTGCTGATATTCTTGTTGATCTCAATTATGTAAGTAAACCCACTTATTTATTTGTTTTAACCAATCTTACGATCATCATCATGACCATACTTGTTTTGGTTTCACTCAACCAAGACACTGTTCCATCGACAGTTGGGTTTAAGATTATGACCTTTAATCTTACAATTTTGTATCTCATACTTTCGATTGTCGCAAATTTTTTATTCAATCGTTTCCGAATCGACATTCAAAATGAAATGAGCAGAGAAAAACATAATATCAAAACGCAATTGGAACTTGGGAATATTTATCCTTATGTTTATTTATCTGACCTCGTCATTGACATGCAGGAAAAAAACTTTCGTATCAATAAAATTGAATTCTCAGAAAACCAAATCGAATCCTTACAAAACAGAATTCCTTCCTATGAATTTTTCAAAGTGGATACATTCAATAATGATCCAACTGGAATTTATTGGACTTCTGATTTTTTCGCAAAAAACCATCATTTTTTAGTCGCAATTCCTTACATTGAATATCGAGAAAAGGTTCACCAAACTGTTGTATGGTTAATCATAACCCTACTTTTTTCGATTTTCACAATCTTTATGTTATACCCTGTATTACATAAAACCAGTATTGTTTTCCCTTTAACGAGACTTCTTTCTGGAATCAGAAGGATGCAATCAGGTGATTTATTTGTTTCAGTAGAAGTTTCCAGTAAAGATGAAATTGGAGAACTCTCAAAAAGTTTTAATGAAATGATTTCGATCGTTAGAGAAGCTAGATTCCAACTCGAACAAAAAATTGAAGAAAGAACTGTTTCTCTCAATAATACAATTTTAGAATTACGTGACACACAGGAACAACTGTTACATGCAGAAAGAATGTCCACATTGGGTAAAATCGCTGCAAGTGTAGCTCATGAAATCAATAACCCACTCGCTGCCATCAAAGGGAGTATCCAATTCATAAAGGATAGTCAATTTTCTGATGATTCAGGCCAACATTCTCCATTAGAGATCCAAGCAGATTCACTCATCGAGAGTTTCAAAAATCAAAAACGTTCGGAAGTAACTTCTAGATTTAAAAGAAAACGAGAACTCACAAATTTTTTTAAATCAAAACAAGTTTCCGATCCAATCTCTCTTGCTGATACCTGCTTCGATTTTCATATGGAAGAGATACCAATTCCATTTTTATCTTTATTTGACACCAAAGAAGGGATCGAAGCCTTCCAAACAAGACTCAACGAACATGTGATCCGTTTCCATTTAGGTATCATTGAAACTGCAGTTGAACGTGCCTCTAAAATTGTATTCGCCTTAAAACACCACTCGTACCAAGGACCCAAAGACAACCAAAAAGAATTGTCCCTAAGAGAGGGCATCGAGTCAGTTTTAAGCATGTATTCCAAAAGTTGGAAACCCCATGTGGAGTTAGAATGGAATTGTGAAGGAGACCCAATAGTATTTGGCCATGCAGACGAACTTGTACAGGTTTGGACCAATTTGGTTTATAATTCTTTCCAAGCTTGTCCCAGTGAAAACGGCAAAATTTCCATCAGTCTCAAAACTACCAATTCTGAAGCTGTGATCCAGATCGAAGATAATGGAAAGGGAATTCCTGAGGAAATTTTACCTCGGATCTTTGAGCCATTTTTCACAACAAAAGAGCTGGGAATGGGCACTGGACTCGGATTGTCTATCGTCCAAAAAATCATCGAAAACCACCAAGGGAAAATCCAAGTCCAAAGCCAACCAGGGAAAACCCTCTTCACCATCCACCTTCCCCTAGCAAATTCCTAGGATTTCTCGTCTACTTTTGTCATGGAATCAGTGACAATGTCAAAATTATGTTAAAATTTTGTCTAAATTGGTCAAAAAATTCTTGTCAATCTTTTGCCAAACTTATACAACAAGAGAAACACAAAACGGGAATAGGAAATTACCATGCGAACTCTCCTCACAGCCATCACAACTTTGCTCTTAGCTGGGTCACTCAGTGCACAAACTTACACTGTTTTCATTCACGGAAAATCAGACAAAAACCATAACGGTGTGGGAACCACTGATGTGAACGGGTATTGGGGTTCTTCTGTGAATTCCGTAGGCGGAACTCGCATTTTCATTGGATACGATGGAACAAGTGATCCTAGATCCTACGGTTCTTCTCGTGCCCAAACAAATATTTCCACAGGACTTACTAACTATTGCAAAGGGGCAAACTCTTGCAAAATCGTATGCCACTCTGCTGGATGTTATGCCATTGAATATTGGTTATCTAATTTAGGTTCTACTGCTTCTGCTAAAGGTTTTAATCTCACAAAAGTGACTGCACTTGCTGCTGCCTCTGGCGGATCGGAACTTGCAAACGCACTGAATGGAATCACTTTCGGTTTCGGTGGGAATGCAATGGACAAATCACTCATCGTAACAACTGCTCGTGGTGCGTTTAACCATAATAATACGGCTGGTGTTGCTGTGAACCATGTCCCTGGTTACAAAGGTATGTTTGGAGCTTCTGCTATCCTTCCTGGTGAAGATGATTATGCTGTAGCTTACCACTCTTCTTGTGGTTACAACCGTGCTGGCGGTTTGAACAAATGCCAATCTTCTCTCACTCAATATGAAGGATTATGGCCATTCGGATCTAACAAAACATACAATCAATACAGCGGTCACTACCGTGCACCTTCTGTTTCTTCCACTGGATTGTATCTAGACCATGGTCAGATCAAAACAGAAGGTTGGAGATAAATTTAGGAATCATTGATAGAAAGGAAAAGGAAAAAAGAGATGCGTAGCTCAATCACAACAATACTTGCGTTCCTCGTTGCAGGATCGCTTAGTGCACAAACCTATACCGTGTTCATTCACGGTAAGTCGGACAAAAACCACAATGGCGTGGGAACAACAGACGTAAATTCGTACTGGGGTTCTTCCACTAGTTCAGTTTCTGGATCTAAAATTTTCATCGGATACGATGGAACTTCTGACCCAAGAACATACGGATCTGCTCGCGCACAAACAAACATTGCGACAGGTTTGACAAACTACTGTAAAGGCGCAAACTCTTGTAAAATTGTATGCCACTCTGCAGGTTGTTATGCGATTGAGTATTGGTTATCTAACTTAGGTTCTACTGCATCCTCAAATGGTTTTAACCTTACTGGTGTAACTGCACTAGCTGCTGCTTCTGGTGGGTCGGAACTTGCTTCCGCTCTTAACGGAATCACTTTTGGTTTCGCAGGAAACGCAATGGACAAGTCACTCATCGTTTCTACTGCACGCGGAGCATTCAACCATAACAACACTGCTGGTGTTGCCGTGAACCACGTACCTGGTTACAAAGGTTTGATTGGAGCTTCTGCCATCCTTCCTGGTGAAGATGATTATGCTGTTGCTTACCACTCTTCTTGTGGATACAATCGTGCAGGTGGTCTAAACAAATGCCAATCGTCACTCACTCAATATGAAGGAATTTGGCCATTCGGCTCCAATGTAACTTACACTCAGTACAGTGGACACTATAGAGCACCTTCTGTTTCCTCTACTGGTCTTTACCTTGACCATGGACAACTCAAAGGAGAAGGATACCGATAGGATCGGAATCCACTTCCTACCTTACCAGACTTTGGTAAGACCAAAAGGCCAGCCATTTCGGCTGGTCTTTTTTTTGCCCGAATATAATACAAATTGACACATTTGACTTATTTGTGGAATTTGTGTCTAAAGAAAAAAATCAGGAAAGGGAAAACAATGCGAAGCACAATCACAACAATACTAGCGTTCCTCTTAGCAGGATCACTCAGTGCACAAACCTACACCGTGTTCATCCACGGAAAGTCGGACAAAAACCACAATGGTGTGGGAACAACAGACGTAAATTCGTACTGGGGAACCTCTGCGAATACGGTTTCTGGATCCAAAATTTTCATTGGATATGATGGAACTTCTGACCCAAGAACATACGGATCTGCTCGTGCACAAACTAACATCTCCACTGGACTTACGAACTATTGCAAAGGGGCAAACTCTTGCAAAATCGTATGCCACTCTGCGGGATGTTATGCGATTGAGTTTTGGTTGGCAAATTTGGGATCCACTGCGTCCTCGAAAGGTTTCAACCTTACAAAAGTAACTGCTCTTGCAGCTGCTTCTGGTGGATCGGAACTTGCGTCAGCTCTCAATGGTGCTACTTTCGGTTTTGGTGGAAACGCAATGGACAAATCACTCATCGTATCCACAGCGCGTGGTGCGTTTAACCATAACAATACGGCTGGAATTCAGATCCACCATGTACCAGGTTACAAAGGTGCATTTGGAGCTTCTGCGATCCTTCCAGGGGAAGATGATTATGCAGTAGCATACCATTCATCTTGTGGATACAACCGTGCTGGTGGTCTTGACAAATGCCAATCTTCTATCGTGAGCGGTAGCACTACTTATACACAATACACTGGACACCTTAGAGCACCGTCTCTAACTGCGACTGGTTTGTATAAGAATCATAGTGAAATCAAAAACGAAGGAACAAGATAATTATAGGAATCAAAAAACCCAACGATTTTAAACGTTAGGTATTAATTCAAAAGCTGAAGGGAAACCTTCAGCTTTTTTGTTTAGTAGAAGCTTTTAATTTGATTAGCCGTGTTTGATCACTCCTTGTCTTGACCTACCAATGAACCAGTAGTATAACACTGGCACTGCAAATCGACTAAGGACAGTAGCTGCTATTTCACCAAACATGAGTGAGATGGCTAAACCTTGGAAAATTGGATCAAATAACATCACAAAAGAACCTACCACAACCGCAGATGCAGTTAGTAACATAGGCCGAAACCGAACGACTCCTGCATGGACTACTGCTTCTTTTAACTCGACCCCTTTTTTAATCTCTCCTTCGATAAAATCAACGAGGATGATTGAGTTTCGGACTATGATCCCAGCTCCTGCAATAAATCCGATCATGGATGTTGCCGTGAAATAAGCACCCATCACCCAATGACCTGGCAGGATACCAATGAGTGAGATAGGGATCGGCGCCATGATGATGAGGGGCACTGTATAACTTTTAAACCATCCAAGCACAAGAACATAGATGAGTAAAATTACGACAGCAAAGGCACCACCTAAGTCACGAAATACTTCGTATGTAATGAACCATTCTCCATCCCATTTGATGACAGGTTTTGTTGTGTTCCAAGGGACATCTGCTGTTTGTGTTTCGTAATTAATTTTTGGTGCCAGTTTTAACATCCCATACACAGGAGCTTCTTCTTCACCAGAAAGTTCACTCATTACATAGTTCACAGGTTTTAGGTTTTTGCGGAAAAGAGCTCGGTCTTCTTCGATGTAAGGATTTCCTAGGACTCTTTCAGAAGAAACAACTCCCGATTCCATTGACATGATGTTTTGGTTTTGGAATGGAGATTTTGAACTACGAACATTTTGTTTCATTGAGAGGTTGATGGAAACTTCTTCCGGTTCTTTTGCCGTTGCCAAACTTACAAGTGGTGATTCAGAAAAGAGTAAAGAACCTGTATAGGCAAGTGCAGATGTTTTGATCCCATAGAGTCCTGATTTATCAAAATCAATCGGATAAACCATCTTGGGTCTTCCGTTTCGGAGTGAAGTATCCAAATCGACTACACTTGGTTCTTCTTTGAAGATATTGTATATCTCCTCTGCTACTTTTTTCCTCTCTGATACACTTGGACCATATACTTCCGCTACCATGGTTGCCATCACTGGAGGCCCTGGAGGGATTTCTAAAACTTTTGTCACTGCATTGTTTTTTTCACCAAAGGACTTAATCTCTCCTCGTAGTGATTCGATGATCTCGTGACTTGATGCTTTACGATCATTTTTATTCTTTAAAATAATTTGCAGGTCATTCATCGAATCTAAATTTCGAAGGAATGAATGTTTCACCATCCCAGAGAATGAAAATGGAGCTGCTTCTCCACCAAAGATTTGGATTTTTTCTACATTCGGATTTTGTAATAGTTTCTTTGCTAAACCTTCCGATTGGGACATACTTTGTGTTAAAGTTGTTTTCGGTTCATAATCGATTAGAACTTGGAATTCTTCTTTATTATCAAAAGGTAACATTTTGACTTTTACCCATTTGAAAGCTACAAAAGCCATGGAAACAACTAATAATCCAATGGTAATAGCTCCAAATAGACTTGCATTTTTCTTTGTACCTAACAACCAATTAGTGAACTTGATGTAAAGTTGGTCTAATTTGGAAACTTTATGACCCACTTCTTTATCTGAATGAGTATGTGATTCTTTTAATAATCTTACAGATGCCCAAGGAGTGATGACAAAAGCGACTATCAAAGATAATATCATCGCAAGACTTGCACCCACAGGGATCGGTTTCATATAAGGCCCCATAAGTCCTCTTACAAATGCCATAGGTAAAATGGCGGCAATCACTGTAAAGGTGGCAAGGATAGTAGGGTTTCCCACTTCTGAAACGGCAATGAGTGTTGCTCGGATGATACCTAGTTTCGGATTTTCTTCCAAATGGCGTTCGATGTTTTCCACAACAACGATGGCATCATCAACCAAAATCCCAATGGAAAAAATCAGTGCAAATAGTGTAACTCGGTTTAGAGTATATCCTAGAAAGTAATATATTGCAAGTGTGAGCGCAAGTGTAACAGGGATCGCAATGGCAACAACAAGTGCTGATCTCCATCCCATCCATAGTGCAATGAGAATAGTCACTGAAATCGTTGCTATCAACAAATGTTCGATCAGTTCATGGGATTTATCTTCTGCGGTGCTACCGTAATCACGAATGATGCTGAGACTAATCTCTTTTGGTAAATCTTTTTGGAATAATTCTGCCCTTTCAATTAAGTCTTTAGATAAATTGACAACGTTTGTACCTTTCCTTTTTGCAAATACAATCGTTACTGCATTACGTTTGGATTCACCAAGTGATTTGTCATACAAAACGGAAGACCTTGTTCTTTCTTCCGGCCCCTCTTCCACTTGGGCTAAATCCTGAATGCGCACGACTCTTCCACCACGTTGGGCAACTGGTAATCGTTTTACATCCGCAATATTTCTTAACACACCCCCAACTTCCATATCGACAACAGATTCCGATGACCAATTTTTCCCCGCTGGGATCAATGCATCATTTTGTTTTAAACTCTCTGCTACTTCAATGGCTGTAACACCAAATCGACTTAATAAACTGGGGTCAACTTTTACTCGAACTGTTTTCTTCAATCCACCCAACATTTGCACACTTGCCAAATCTGGTGTTGAAGACAATTCTCTTGCTAAAGGTCCAACCTTTTGTCTTAGTTCATAATCATTTAAAGATTCTGAACTAAAACTGAGTGCTAGGAAGGGAACATCATCAATTGAATAAGATTTTACAATCGGAGGTAACGTATTTTTCGGTAATACAGTTTTTGCCTCCATTAATTTATGATGGATTTTGACTAGTGAAGGTTCAATTGGTTCGCCAACTTTAAATCGAACAGTGATATAACTTCCATGCCACTTACTACTAGAGTAGATATATTCAACACCTTCAAGTCCCCAAACGGCACGTTCCACAGGTTCCGTAACTTTCCTTTCCGTTTCTTCTGGTGAAAATCCAGGACTTGGAATTTGGATGTCAATCATTGGAACTGATATCTGTGGTTCTTCTTCTTTTGGGGTTAAGTATACAGCAAATAAACCTAATACCAAGCTTGCAATCGCTATGACAGGAGTTAACCGTGAATGTAAAAATGTTTCTGCTAGTTTCCCTGCAAATCCAGCCCTAATTTCTTCCAATGGATTCATTTGCGTCTTCCTTTTTTGAAAATATCGATACTTCCGTTCTCACTTGTAAAAAAGCGATTTCGGTTTCCATTAAAACTCGAGATAAATCTAGTGATTTATTTAAAGTCTCAGCAAATTGCATGGCATTGATTGCTCCACTCTGGAATAATCTTTGCATATTGATCACTTGTTCTTCTTGGAATTTCATGGACTCTCTTATGAGTTCCAAAGTTTCTTTGAGTGAAATCTCTTTTTGAATTAATGATTTTACGTGAGTCTCTTCTTCTTTTGTTTTTTCTTCAATTTTTTTAAGAGCGGCTTCAGCATTTAACTTAGATTCTTCTATCACTCCCATATCTTTTGGATTGTATAGATTCATTTGAAGATACACACCTGCTTGGTATGCGTTTGATATATTACGACTTCCTTGGTATCCGTATGCTTCGGAATAGGCTCCAATTTTTGGTAAAAACTTAGCCATCTCCATTTCTGCTTTCAGTTTTTCACCTTCTGCATACTTGATTTGTGCATTCATTTGATTGGATCTTTCATAGCCAACAGGTCGTTTAAAATACGTATCCAAGAAGTCATTAAGGTCTGATTCTACAATTTCCAAATCAGTTGCTGGTAAATCGGATAAAACATATAAAGTATCTTTATAGTCTTTGATTTGTAACTCAGATTGTTTTTCCAATACCGAGATTTGGTTTTTGATCGATTTTAATGCAAGGTATCCTGCATAACCAACAGGGTTTCCTTTATTGCCTAAAGAATAATTGGATTGGAAACGACTCTCAATTTTTTTGATTTGTTCGAGTCTTTTTTGATACTCATATAAACTTTGAATTGCCCGGTAATAAAATCCAGCTTGAGCAAACTCTCTATCTCGGATTGCTAACCATTCAAATTTCAAACCCGTACTTCTTTTTTCATTCATTGCAGCAAAAGTTTTACCCGATCCACCTTCATATAGTGGCAAATCCATTCCAAGAGTTCCTCTAGAATATTGGTGGTTACCTGGATTATTTAATGTATCTTTTGCAAAAAGATTCATAGTATCTGAATTTAAAGTTGTGTAAGGTTGGTTATTTGAATCTAGGAAATTACCTGGTCGATAACGAGTGGATGCAGTTGAAAAATCAGCATCTGTTGCACTCCTTTGGCTTAATTTTCCCATAAAGTTAAGAGTGGGATCGTTTGTTTGAAAAGTTCTAAGATCAGCATAAACCCTAGGTAACCAGTGTTTGTCGGACCTGTCCTTTGCAATTTCACCAGCTTTCCACTCCAAATATTTGGATTTTCTTGCTGATGAATTTTCTTCGATTCGTTTCCAGAGGTCACTAAACCCGACTCCTTCAGCAGAAAGATAAATCGGCGTGATCAAAAGCAGAAAGCTAGTGAAAAGTTTCATTGGTTTAATCCTTAACCTTTGGTTCTACACCAAGTTTGTTCAAAAGAATTGCCATTGGGCAAAAACCGATGGTTGAAAAAACAACCAAGTTGATACCTACAAGTAAGTTCAAGAGGAACCACCAAGGTGAAACATAAGTTCCAAGTGAAACACCTACTAAACTAAAAACTCCAGCGATGAGAAACACCAATCGCTCCAAATACCATGTTTTTGTTGAAGCCAAGAACATTACTATACCCCCTATAGTATATAGCCTAGATCCAGATATACCCGGCGGGGTATATCTGGCAAGTATTTTTTACATGGGAATTTTAAAGAGGGATGAAAAGATTAAAGGGAAAAGGCAGCTGAAATGGCTTTTTTTACGTCGCTTTCGATGTTTTGAGTGGACTTCTTTTCTTTGAAACAGGTATCCATATATTCATGGATGTAAGCTTCTCCGAACTTTTTCATGGCTTGGTGGGCTGCTTTTAGGAGTAGGATCGCTTTTTCACAGTCCTGTTCTTCTGTCACGATGGTATTTTTGATCGCTTCCAACTGCCCTTGGATACGATTGATGCGATGGATGAGTTTGGTTTGGTTTTCGGAAATGCTCATACCTACATACCCAGCAGGGTATACCAAAGTTTCAAGTAAAAAAATGACCCCCTTCCCATTTTCAAAATCACCTATTACAGATCTACCCCAATCACCACCCTACTACGTTTCCAATTTTGGCTATTGGTTTGGAGTGACTGAGTACAACCAAGCAGGGATTCAATTTGTATCAGAGTTTGCAAAACAATGTGGGCTTACAAAAAAAACCTCCATTTTGGAAGTTGGATCGGGCCTGGGGGGGAGTTTACTCTATTGGAAACACTTTTTTCTTGCAAAGAAACTTGCTGCAATCAATTTACCAGGAGAACAGTCAGACTTCGCAAAACAGTTATTTAACGAGAATGGTGTTAAAGTAGATCCTTTTATCGAAGCAGGATGGGAAAAAATAAAAACTCTTCCCACAAACACATTTGATTTTGTTTTTTCTGTGGATGCTGCTTATCATTTTGACAATATAGAAGAGTTTTATCGCCAAGCTTACCGAGTTCTAAAACCAGGAGGGAAATTAGTTCTCAATATTTTTCATTCTAACAAGAATGTAAGAATATCATTTCCTATCTTATTAAAATTATTCCTGATTCCACCGAACCAAATCAAAACGAAGAATGAAACAAAAAAAGAATTAGAAACCATTGGTTTTACGATCGAAAAATACTTAGATTGGACAAAACCAGTCATCGAAGGATTTATACAAAATTCCAATCAAATGAAATTGTCACTACGTTTGTTTGGATATGTCTTACAAAAAATCACAAAACTTTTTGATCTTACTTACCACTACTATGTAATCAAAAAATAATTATCTCAGAATGATTGTATCTACAGGTTGATTTAAAATTTTAGAAACTACTTGTAGGGCTGATTTAGCTCCAGCTTCCAACAATGGAATTCCATACAAGGAATAGGAACCACATAACCATAGATTACAATTGGCTTTTGTATGTAAGGCAGATATTCGTTCGATTGCCCTACCAGTTCGGTCATCCATGACTGGTCTTTCAAATTTCGCTAATTTTAAAACATCATTTTGATGAGGCATTTTATGTGGGTTCCAGGTTTGGAACACTTTTTTGCCCTTTAATTCAGGGATGATTCTACCCAAATCCAATGTAACTTCAGGTTTATCATAACCGTCTCGTATATTAAAAACTAAAGATACTTTAGGGTTCTTAAAGTAAGTCGGATCAGTATGTAATACAACATCACTTGCTTCATAACGAAATTCATTTAGAATCTCTTTTTCTTCATCGTAACCTTTCCCAAGTAAACTTTTTGCCTGATTGGCTTGTGTGGAAAGGATGACATGATCAAATTCTTTTTCTTCCTTCTCGAATTGAATGATGGTTTTGGAATTCTTTTTATATATTTGTTTTATATTTGAATTCAAATGAATTTGTTTTAATCCTGAAGTAAGCCGATTGACAACATCTCGAGTACCAAATTTTGCTGTTTCTTGGGGAGTGTAAGAATAACCTCTGGAGTGGTATCCAATAATCGTTTCCGCAGGATAAAGGGCAACTGTTTCCGTTTTACAAGTGTTCACCAAAGCAAAGGTAGGCAATAAAAACTCATAAATAAATTCATTTGAATAATGATATTTCTTTAAAAAATCTAAAATGGTAATGTTTTGTTTTTCGTTTTTCCAATCTTTTTTCGAGTTCGTATAAAACTTCAATAAATCAGAAAAAATAAGCCTACCTTTTTTGGATAAAAAAACATCTGCGGTTGGAAACCCAAAATGACTCCCAAATATATTTTTGGAAAAAAATCCAAAAACAGCCTGATCACTGGAATCAACTCGAAAAGAATAATCAACAACCCTGGTTTGGATGTTTGCCTTATCGTAAACTTGGAACAAAGTTGGATAATAATCTCTTTTGATGGTTCGAAAAGGTATATCAAACTCAACTTCTTTTCCATTGATCAATTGTTTAGCGCCAAAGGCTGCCATACCTACTTCAGGGTGTTTCTCATATAATGAGACATCCAAAAATTTGTTCAAAGCCCATGAAGCAGTTAATCCAGTAATTCCTGATCCAATAACTGCAATCACTTCATACTTCCTGTTTTTAAAAATTGAACATGCCATGATAATGCATTTTCTAGGTCATGTGGTGTGTGTTTGCCTTTTGAAACTTTGAGTGCATTTTCATAATAAGCTCTCAATTTATCCCTATAGATAGGATGAGCACATTTTTCAATGATGAGTTCCGCACGTTTTTTGGGAGGACATCCTCGTAAGTCTGCCAATCCATTTTCTGTAACAAAAATCATTGTTGAATGTTCGTTATGATCTGTGTGAGAGACCATTGGTACAATCGCAGAAATATTCCCATCTTTCGCAAGTGAAGGTGTCATAAAAATACTCAAATGCGAATTTCTAGTAAAATCCCCTGACCCACCGATTCCATTCATCATCGATGTACCCATCACATGTGTTGAATTTACATTCCCATAGATATCAATTTCGATCGCTGTGTTCATTGCGATGAGTCCCATACGACGTATGACTTCCGGATGATTTGAAATTTCTTGTGGACGAATGACAAATTTAGATTTCCAAGCTGAAATATTTTCATGGAATCTTTTTAGACCTAACTCTGAAAAGGTGAGCGCAGAAGTAGAAGCTATTTCTAATTTCCCTGCATCTATCAAATCAAAAACAGAATCTTGGACCACTTCTGTATACATTTGGATCGCATGGAATTTTGGATCTTTTGCCATACTTGCAAGTACGGCGTTTGCAATATTCCCAACTCCATTTTGGAATGGCAGATACTCTTTTGGAATTCTACCCATTTTGATTTCGTGTTGGATGAATTCCAAAACATGGGAAGCTATATTTTGGCAATCAGCATCAGGTGTTTTGAATACGGTAGCTGCATCAGGTTTACTAGAACGAACGATTCCTTTGATCTTTTCGGGTGGGACTTGGATAAAAGGTTCACCCACTCGATCACTTGGATTGATAATAGGAATTGGTCCACCTTTCATGTGGTGACTTGGTAGATAAATATCGTGATATGATTTTAGTTCAAGAGGATGGGTATCAGTAAGTTCGATATAAATCGATTCCGCATTTTTTAAGTATGTTGCACTCATCCCAGAAGAAGTGGATAAATAAATTTTACCATCCGTTGTCACATCAATGGCTTCCACTAATGCTACATCAATTTTTGGCAAAATTCCATGTTCGATGTATTTCACGACATGGGAAAGGTGCATGTCTATAAAATCAGTTTCCCCTTGGTTGATTAAATTGCGTAAATGTGAATTGGATTGGTATGGGATTCGTAATTTTAAAGCGCCTGTCTTCGCCAATGCTCCATCTAATTCTTCCCCAGTGGAAGCACCTGCATACAAATTGATAGAAAATGACTTCCCTTGTTTTTTTTCTTCTTCGATACGTTTTGCAAAGGCAACAGGGATAAGTTTAGGGTAACCTGCGGGAGTAAAACCGGAACAACCCAAGGTGACATGATATGGCAATAATAGGGCGATTTCTTCTGCAGTTTTAAGTTTTTCTTCAATCAAGGAATTGGTTACAGTCATAAATGGTAAATCTCTTCTTAGACCAAAGATAAAGAGATTGCCTAAAAATAAAAAGTCCAAATTCTGAACGTATGGATTTTCTCTTATATTTCTATTCGGTGTTATTTGGAATCATTCTGATTGCTCCCTTTTTGGTATTCTATTATCGATTCCAGATTGATGAGTCGCCCTTTGGCAAAGAGATGGATGCACAGTTACGAGCTATTTATGAGAAAAAAAATAACTTATTAGATTCGTTAAAAGACATACGATCCGATTTTGATTCGGGGAAGTTGACAGAAGAAGAATTTCAAACTCAATCCATCCCCTATATTGAAGAATTAGAAACAGTAGAGTCTACATTATTGGAAAAGAGTAAAAATTTGGTTACGTTAGAACAACCCAAGATTAACAATGATTGGACTTGTTCCAATTGTGGATCTTTTGTTTCTGTTCCAAATGCAAAATTTTGTCCAAACTGTGGGACAAGTCGATTGGCTTAATTCCACCTAATTTGAGTTAGAAAATTGCATGTCATACAAACGTTTGTATTTTGAATTTGGGTTTTGCAAAAGTTCTGTGTGGCTACCACTCTCTACAATTTCACCATTTTCTAAATAATAAATTGTATCTGCGATTTTCACTGTGGATAAACGGTGAGCAATGATGATTACTGTTTTGTTTTCATACAATCGGACAAATGCTTGTTGGATTAATCTTTCTGATTCTGTATCCAATGCAGATGTGGCTTCATCTAAGATTAATACTTCTGGATTGGCGAGTAAGGTTCGTGCAATTGATATCCTTTGCCTTTGGCCTCCAGACAACATAACACCTCTTTCACCGACGATTGTATCGTAACCATCTTCAAATGATTCTATGAATTCGGAAGCAAATGCATCTTCTGCTGCTCTTCTGATTTCTTCTTCTGTAGCATCAGGTTTTCCATAGGCAATGTTTTCACGAATGGATCCATTGAATAAAAATATATTTTGCGAAACAACGCCGATTCTTTTGCGTAAATTATCCAAACTTAAATCTTTGGCATTTACATCATCCCAATAGATTCCACCTTCAGTGGGATCAATCAACCTTGGCAATAAATCGACTAATGTAGATTTACCTGCTCCAGAGGAACCAACAATCGCAATGGTTCCTCCTTTTGGTAAAGTCAGATTGATATTTTTTAAGGCGTATAAATCTGTATTTGGATAAAGATAAGTAACGTTTTTATAAGTGATGGCATGACTTAAATTCCCTAGTGGTTTTGGGGAAGTTGGTTCTTTGATGTCAACTTCTCGTCCTAAAATTTCAAAAACCCGATCACTTGCAATCACTGATGATTGGACCAAGTTTACTAAGATACTCATCTGCTTGAGTGGACGCATTAGAAAAATCAAAGTTAGAAAAAATGCTATGAACATACCTTTTGAAAAACTTGCGTCTTCCAATAAATATGCACCAATCCCTAAAAACACCATTGTTACTACAGAACCAGATAACTCGGTTAAGGCGGGACCAATTTGATGGTAAAAATGAGTTTTAAAAGTTTTGTCTGATAAGTTTTGGTTTACTTTAAAAAATCTTTCTGCTTCCTTATCTTCCATTGAAAAAGCACGAATCACACGTATTCCCGAGATCACTTCTTGTAAGTCACCATTTAGTTCCGATAATTGTTCCTGTTGATTTTTAGTTGTCCTTCGAATTCGGTCTGCAAAGGCACTAACTGGTCCTACAATCAAAGGGATCACAATAAAAAGTAAAAAGAACAATTTCCAACTTAACACAAGTAATATGATCAAATGTGTGATGATATAAAAGAAATCGTTAATTGCATCTTTTAGATCGTTTGAAACAACCTTGCCAACGATGTCTACATCGTTGATCACACGGCTCATCAATACTCCCGTTTTTTCTCTATAAAATTCATTGAGAGGTAATACCTGGAGTTTTTGGTAAAGTGCTTGTCTGAGGTCTTTGACAGCAAGTAATCCAGCTGAGTTAACAAAATAAACAGTACCCGCTAGGCATAATAATTTTAAAAAGTAAATGGGAAGGATAATCAGACAAAAGAGATAAACCAAATCATCAGGTTTTTTCTCTGCAAGTTCGGAATTTGTTTTTTCTTTTAAATTTGCGAATTGCCACTCCCAATAGGTTAACCCCTGTAATCGATCTGGGTTTTTGTATTCACTTAAAAGTGATTGGTCTTTTTTTGTAAGAGCAATTTGGAATTTATAATTTTCGCCTGATCCTAAGGAATCAAAGATGGGAATGAATGAAGTGAGAGATGCCCCGTTAAAAATAGAAACAAATATAGACAGAAAAACTCCAAGACTGAGTCTGTATTTGTATTTTGCCAAATATGGCCATAGTTTTCGGTAAATCTTCACGTATGAGAACCTTATCCCTCGTTTTCTTTCTCTTGTCCCTCACTTTTTGTGGAAAAGACAAACAGGAGTTTGCGATCCAAATCGCTTTGCCTTCGGATCCCGCCCAATTGGATCCTTTGTTTTGTACGGATTTAACATGCCAAAAGTTAGCTAGGTTCCTCCACCAGGGACTTTTTAAGGCAGAACAAAATGCCTATGTTTCCCCTTGGATCCAAAAATCACAAAAACTTGAGAGTCCCACAGAGGAAATCCTGGTAATCCAGTTAGGAAAAAAGGCTCCTCCCATTGAAGACATCCACTTTAGTTTCACAAGGTTAATCCAAGAATCGTATCCTCGAAAAGAAGATTACCGTTTTCTCAAATCGGTTCATATCCTTTCCCCTACTCAATTAGAGTTTCGATTCCAAAAAGGGACTTCGGAATCAGAATGGAAAGAGAAGTTCAGTTTACCATTTGCATCCATCATTGGGAAAAAAGATTGGGAACAAAATCGTTTACAAACCTATGGAGATTACAAACTCATTGAATGGAAAAAAAATGAGTTTATCAGTTTAGTTTCTCAAAATAAGGAAACAAACAACCTTCCTGAATCCATCCGTTTTCTCATTTTACCTCAATCCACAACTTCCTTATTTTTATATCGCAAATCAAAATTAGATGCATTCAAACTATCAGATTTTTTACTCTCTATCCCTGAAGCAACTTCTCAATTCACTCTGACAAAAAAAGGAAGATCCGTACAGTATGTAACCATCAATCAAACCAACCCATGTTTTGACATTCACTTCCGCACCGCATTGAACTTAAGTATTCCCAGAGAAGTGATCATCAAAAAATTGTTGGAAAACCATGCAGACCTAACCTATGGCCCGATCCCAATTCCCTATTTAGAAAAACTGAATCTCCATCTGAAGCTAAACGATATCACTTATAACAAAAAGAAGGCAATTTCTGAACTCAAAAAATCAAAGTGTTATCCTAATATTTTAACGAAAGAAATCGATTTTCGAATGAGAGGAGATGATGAAAACCAAACAAAAGGTAGAGCCATCAGACAAGCATTAGCTGAAATTGGACTAAACATCAAACTAAGGCCGATGGAAAAAGCACCGTTGTATAAAGAAAATGGGGAAGGTAAAGGTGACCTAACTTTACTTACTTGGTATTCAGACTATGACTCAGTTTGGAATTTTTTAGATCCCGTTTTCCATCCAAATAAAATTGGGAATGGAGGGAATAGGTCCTTTTATCAAAATCATATCGTTGGTTCGATTTTAAACAAACCAAATCGAAATCTTTCTGATGCCAAACAAGTGATCGAAATCGTCACGGAAGAAAAACCTTGGATCTTTTTATGGTCGATCCAAGAAAACTACCTAGTCTCTAAGGATTTTCTTCGTTATAACGTACTCGCCGATTATCTATAAGTGGTGGTTCCAATTCAACTGAATCAACTGCTGCTGGTTGTGTTTTTGATCCATCTGCATTATAAGTTGAAATCTCAGAATCATCCTCTTCTAAATTGTTTGGTTGTGAAATAGAATTTGGTTGTGGTTCCGATTTATTAAATCCTATTCGTTTGGGAGGTAAATCACCTATATAATAATACTGTGCATATAGAGGCACTTTACAAATATACTCGGGATTATTTTCAATGAGTGTTCCATCATCAGCACAAACATCCACCTTCACAAAATCACCGACAAAACTTGGAATGAGTTGGTTTCCCATTCCTAATTTGGTTTTTACATTTTGAATGTAGCGATACCAAATTCCACCTGATACTCCGGAACCTGACCCAGGGAAAGGTGCACCTTCATCATGTCCCACCCAAACAACTGTTACATTTCTCGGAGTAAGTCCTGCAAACCAAACATCTCTCACACCTTTCATACCTTTCCATTTCGATGATTTGAGTTTAGGAGATTGCACTGTACCGGTTTTCCCCGCATACAAAAATGGCTCCCCTTCCTTTCTTTTAAGGGTCATCGTTCCTTCTTCTGTGAGTACTGACTGTAACGTGTTAATCGCCATTGCACACGCAACTGGATCTAATATCTGTTCTGCGGCTTCATTGGGAATTGTATTGTAAAACTCGTTCCCATCCATATCTGTGATTTTGATAATCTTTCGAGGAGTGACTCTTCTTCCGCCATTCATGAGGGTTGCATAGATTGTTGATAATTCCATTGGACTCAGTTCCCCTGAACCCAGAGCCAGGGAAAGATTACGTTGGAATCTTTGTTCTGCTTCCTCTTCAGGAATCGATAAAATCGCACTTAATTTTTGAATGAAATACGAAATCCCAACTTCATGTAATAATTTGACAGAGACAGTATTGACTGATTGTGCTAAAGCTTGGCGAACAGTTATCTCACCTTTGTAACCTTTATACCAGTTTTTTGGTGAATAACCTGAAATATCTAATTTCTCATCTTTGATTTTTGAGGATGGATTTACGATTCGTTTTTCAAAGGCCAATGCATATACTAATGCTTTGATTGTGGATCCAGGTTGACGTTTTGCTTCTTCAGCACGATTAAAACGAAACACATTGGAAATTTTATACCCTCCTACAAGAGCTTCTACATCTCCTGTTTCTGGATCTAACGAAATCATTGATCCACTAAGTTGAGGTAAAATTCCTCTAGTCACTTCAGCTAAATCAGCTTTACCTTTAGTTTGATACTCTAACTCTTGTTTGGACAGATCTGCACGCACAGAATCAACACCAATCCTCAACGCTTCCTCTGCGAACCTTTGTTTTTCCAAATCTAAGGTAGTATAAACAAGAAGTCCTCGTTCTTCCAAATCCTCATTAGAAAACTTTTCGAGAATAAACCTTCTGATCTCGGCATTAAAATCTGGAGCTAAATTAACTCGAAAGTCTTTATCCGCTCCGTATTTTCCAATTTCACTTGAATACTTTGGATTTCCATCTTCGTCTTTCGATTCTTTCACTTTGTAAATCGTTCGAAAACGTTTTAAATTGACTTCAATAGAATCTGAAAACTTCACAGGGATATCTTTTTGCGAAGGATGAAGTTCTGGATTTCGCGCCATGTCATATAATACTCGTTTTTGGCGAGAAAGTGCAATGCCTAAATTACGAACTGGGTTATACACACTTGGTGCTGGAATGATTCCTACTAGAAGTGCCGCTTCTTCAGGGCTAAGTTCCGATGCAGGTTTTCGAAAATAATATCTGGCCGCTTCTTCCACGCCAGTATTTCCTTCTCCCAAAAAAATTTGATTCAGATACATTGCCAATATTTCTTCCTTCGAATATTGGCTTTCGATATAAAAAGTACAATATAACTCAGTAAGTTTATTGAATAAATTTCGTTTTCCCAGATTGAGAGTTAATTTTGCTAACTGCTGTGAGATGGTGGATCCACCTTGCGATAACCTAAATTGGACTAAGTTTGTAACAACAGCACGTAATATTGCTGTGTAATTAATACCTGAATGAGAAAAAAATTCTCTATCTTCAGAGGAAAGTACTGCCCAAACAATCACATTATGTTTTCTTAAATTATCAGTTCGAATTGGGCGAAAATTACGACGATAAAATTCACCCATCACCTTTCCACTTCGATCCAGAATTTTTACGGACTTAGGCTGGAAACTATCATAAAAATTGGATACTTCTGATCTGTATTTCTCTAAAGATTTATGTACCCTTGTTTCTTCTCCAGACCAAACTACGTAGGCACCTGCCAAGAAGAAAAAACTAAGAAAGACTCCAACAAGGAATCCAATTGTCAAAACTTGGTTCTTTTTTTGCCACAAGAATCGCATAATATCGATTAAATGACCATACAATACTTCTAAAATCAAATAAAAGGAATTATTTTTATAGTTCATTTTTTCTTACTCTTTGTTTTAGGAAAAACCAATGATTCCACTTCTTCAAATCGAGTGACAGGATAAAAGGAAACACCTTTTTTCACGTAATCAGGGATTTCTTGGAACGCTTTTTCATTATCTTTTGGAAAGATGATTTTCTTTATTCCAACTCGTTTGGCGGCTACAATTTTTTCACGTAATCCACCAATTGCCAAAACTTCACCAGTTAACGTTAACTCACCCGTCATACCAAAACCAGGGTTAATGATACGATTGGATACAAGAGATAATATGGCTGTTGCCATTGTAATCCCAGCACTTGGACCATCTTTGGGAGTTGCACCATCTGGTACGTGTAAGTGGATGGCTTTTTTCTCAAACAACGCATCGTTGTTCAAATAGTTTTTCACAAACGACAAAGCAATGTTTGCTGACTCTTCCATCATTTTTCCCATTTGTCCAGTGAGAGTCAAACCTCCCTTTCCTGGGATGAGGACAGCTTCAATGAGTAACGTTGATCCACCTGCATTTGTCCAAGCAAGGCCAAGAGCCGTTCCTGGAACTTTTGGAATTGTCATACGGTCATCCACAAACGGTGGAGGTCCTAAATATTCGACCAAATCTTTTTCACGAATTTCTTTGGAATACTTTTCCTTTAACACTTGTTTAAGGGCAAGTTTACGAACCAATTTATCGAAAGTTTTTTCAAGTCCACGTAATCCCGATTCTCTTGAATAGGAGTTGATGAGATGGCTCACAGTTTCCTTTTTCATCGAAAACAAATCAGGATTTAATCCATTTTTAATGAAGATTTTACTCCACAAATACTTTTGAAAGATTTGAACCTTTTCTTCTGTGATGTAACCTGAAAGTTGGATCACTTCCATACGATCGAGTAAAACTCTTGGAATGGGTTCAAAGGTATTGGCAGTGGCAATAAACAGTACATCCGACAAATCAAATGGAAGATCTAAGTAATGGTCTCTAAAATTAAAATTTTGTTCTGGGTCAAGTACCTCAAGAAGAGCCGCTTGTGGGTCCCCTTGGTAACCTTGTGACATCTTATCAATCTCATCTAACAAAATCACAGTATCACGCTCTTTCGTGATTTTTAGTGCATTGATGAGTTTCCCTGGCATCGCACCTATGTAGGTTCGCCTATGGCCTTTGATCTCAGCTTCATCTCTTACACCACCCACAGAAAATCGGTAAAACTTTCGTCCGAGTGCTTCTGCAATGGATTTTGCAATCGAAGTTTTTCCAACTCCAGGAGGTCCCACTAAACAAAGAATAGAACCTTTACTTTTCGGATTTAATTTGTGAACTGCTAAGAATTCCAAAATCCTTTCTTTTACATCTTCTAACTTATGATGGTCACGGTTTAAAACTTTTTTGGCATGGAGTAAGTTGATATCTTTTGTTTCAGGTTTTTCCCAAGGCAAACTATCTACTAAATCCAAATAATTCCGAATGACATTATAATCACTGGAAATTGGATCTGAGTTTTTGAATTTATCTATCTCTCGTTCCACTTCAACGATAATCTCTTCTGCAACGGGAATGGCTTTTAAACGGGCGAGGAGTTTATCATATTTTTGTTCGGTTTTGTCTTCGCCAACGCCTAACTCTTGTTGTATTGCCTTCAATTGTTCCCTTAGGAAAAACTGTCTTTGTTGGTTATCAATTTTATCATTGATTTGTTCTTGGATTTTTTTCTGTAAAACGACCAGTTCAATCTCTTTCTTTAAAAAAAGTAAAACTTTTTCGAGTCTATCATTGATTGGAATGGCTTCAATGACAGATTGGTATTCTTCTTTTTCCAAATTGAGAATGGAACAAACAAAATCAGCCATCTTGGCTGGTTCATTCACATTCATCATGGTTAACTTCATGTCTTCTGTGAATAATGGATTGTTTTGTGCGAGTTCTTTAGTCAAAATCAGTAATGTTCGCATCAATGCTTTGATGTTATTTTTACTTGTACCCAATTCTTCTTCTGGGTAACTCACATTGGCAATTAACATTGGTTCTTTGGTATGGATGGAATTGATTTTAAATCGTTGGATCGTATTCACCAAAATATTCATCCCACCATCTGGTAGGTTGATTTTTTTTAAAATCCTAGCAACAACACCGATTTGGAAAATATTATCTTCAGAAGGAAGCTCCGATTCATCTTCCTTTAACAAGATGAGGCCTAAGAATCCAGCACCTTTGGAAGACTCCTCAATGGACTGAATAAACCTACCTGGAGGAACGATTAGAGGTGTAATGATACCAGGAAAAACAGGTCGTACTTTGATCGGAAGTAAAAAGATCTGTTTCGGTAAAGTATCTTCTAGTCTTGCCAATTTGGTTGGGTTTTCCCAAAATTCATTCGTTTCCAATCCGTATCCTTCCTTATGATTCTATTTTATCCGGGCCAAGTGCTAACATTTTGTCACGAAACATAGCAGCTTTTTCAAAATCCAAATCTTGAGCATAACGTAACATTTCTCGTTTTAATGCTTCACGTAACTTGTCTTTGGTTTTGTATTTCTTCAATGTAAATTCTTTTTCTAAATCTTTTAAGGCTTCTTCTTTGCTATCCTCTTCCGCCATCTCTCTCGGAAGGATATCGTGAATTTCTTTTTTGATTGTTTGTGGAGTGATCCCCATTTTTTGGTTATGCGACTCCTGGATCAATCGACGTCTCTCCGTTTCACTTATCGCTTTTTTGATGGAATCAGTCATTCGATCCGCATACAAAATTGCCTTTCCATTTACGTTCCTTGCAGCACGACCAATGGTCTGAATCAGAGATTTGTAATTACGCAAAAAACCTTCTTTGTCTGCATCAAGGATGGCAACAAGAGACACTTCTGGAATATCCAAACCTTCTCGGAGTAAATTGATCCCGACGATACAATCATAAACACCTCTACGTAAATCTCGGATGATTTCCGTTCGTTCGATGGTATCAATTTCTGAATGTAAGTAAGCGATTTTTAGACCCACTTCTTTGTAATAGTCAGTTAAATCCTCTGACATTTTTTTTGTCAAAGTGGTGATTAGGATTCTTTCCTTTTGTTCGATGCGCAAACGAATTTCATTGAGTAAATCTTCAATTTGATTGGTGGTTGGTCTTACTTCCACAATTGGGTCAAGAAGTCCCGTAGGGCGAATGATTTGTTCAAATACCGCTTCACTTTTTTCGAGTTCGTTTGTATCGGGTGTGGCAGACACATACAAAGTCCTTGGTGTCATGGATTCAAATTCCACAAAGTTAAGTGGACGATTGTCAAGGGCACTTGGCAACCGAAACCCAAACTCAACTAACGTTTGTTTTCTGGATCTATCCCCTGCATACATCCCACCAATTTGTGGGAGAGTTACGTGTGACTCGTCAATGATAAGTAAAAAATCTTTCCCAGGAAAATAATCGAGTAAACACGCAGGTCTTTCCCCTTCCGAACGTCCTGTCAAATGCCTCGAATAGTTTTCAATCCCACTACAATACCCGAGTTCGAGTAACATTTCCATGTCGTAATTCGTACGAGATTCAATTCGTTCGGCTTCTAAGTGTTTACCTTGTTTTAAAAAATACTCTTTTTGGGCCGCCATCTCTTCTTTGATTTTTTCAATGGCATCTTTGATTTTTGGGCCGGAAGTGATGAAGTGTTTTGCAGGGTACACTACCACTCGGTCTAGTTTGGTTTTTACTTTTCCAGTCAGTGGATCAATTTTGGCAAGTCCGTCTATTTCATCACCAAAGAGTTCGATTCGAATTCCCTCTTCTTGGTAGGATGGCATAATTTCAATGGTATCTCCGCGAACTCGGAAATTCCCACGGCTAAAATCAATATCGTTCCTTGCATATTGGATGTGTAAAAACTTACGAATGATTTGGTCACGATCGATTTTATCACCTACATGTAACATGACAACCGAGTTCATATAATCTTCAGGGGAACCCAAACCATAAATACAAGACACAGAACTCACAATGATCACATCATCACGTTCTAATAAACTGGAGGTTGCACGCAACCTGAGTTTGTCGATCTCTTCGTTCATCGACATATCTTTTTCGATAAATGTATCCGATGATGGCACGTAAGCTTCAGGTTGGTAATAATCGTAATAGGATACGAAATATTCTACGGCATTTTCAGGAAAAAATTCCTTAAACTCACGAAATAATTGTGCAGCTAAGGTTTTGTTATGAGATAAAATCAGTGTAGGTTTTTTGACTCGGGTGATGACCTCAGCCATCGTAAAGGTTTTCCCTGAACCTGTCACACCCACGAGGGTGATTTTATTTTTACCTTCACCGAATGACTTCGCAATATTTTCTATTGCTTTCACTTGGTCTCCGGCAGCTTTGAAAGGAGAAACCATTTTGAAATTTGCCATAGGAACCTATGTTAGTTTACGAGTTGCTTTTAGGATAGCTTGTTTTCTGTTATCAGTGATCTCTAAGTCCACTGAATCAAAAAGTTTTTGCATGACCATCATACCACGCATCAGTGTTGCTGTGGAAGAAAATTTACCTCTTTGGATATCATCTTCTAAATTAAAATCTTTTACAGTATTGATCATTTCAATGCTAAAGACTTTTTGTTTATCAATTTGGAAGATAACTTCCACACCACCACCATCACCATACTTTGCGGCATTTTCTACGGCTTCCACAGTGGCAATGCATAGATCCATCCGTAACTCTTCATCAATACCATTCCGTTTGAGAAAGTAGGCAAGTCTTGCTCGCACATATTGCATTGGGTTATAGTGAAGTGCTCCGAGGATCACAAAGGATTCGGATGTTCCCATCTTTCGGATGATTGGAGACTCGTCCGTAATGTAGTACTCTCGTGGGTCAATGGGGTTTGTGGTGATGAGTCCGTCTTTGACAAACTCATCCATCACTGTGGTGACTGTTTCCAAAGTGACGTTTGGTACATCTTTGAATTTTCTCTGGGTTTCCATAAACACCCATGAGGTAAAATCGTTCACATTCCCCGAAAGTCCATTGGAGAACAAAGTTTTGATTTCTTTCTCTAACTCGGTTCTTGAGAGAGGGAACGGCATATATTCCCATTTCAATGGGAACGGAGGAACTGTAAATTGTTTTATCCCTTAGGGGTTAGTCCTTGTTTTTTCTTGGCGCAGTGCTTCATAAAGGATGATGGCAACAGCATTGGATAAATTGATCGAACGACTCGTTTCTGCCATAGGAATCGAAATGATTTGGTCAGAAGGGTGACCTTTGTGTATTTCTTCTGGAAGGCCTGAGGTCTCACGACCAAATAAAAACACATCCTGAGAGGAAAATGAAACATCCCAATAGGTTTTTTTTCCAAACTTAGATACTAGGAAAATTCGTTTCCCTTCCCCTTGTTTTGTCCTTTGGAATTCTTCAAAGGAAGGAAACTGAGTAAAATCCAAGTCCTTCCAATAATCGAGTCCCGCCCTCCTCACTGCCTTCTCCGAAAGATCAAAGGCTGGTTCACCCACAATGGACAAGGGAACACCAGCGTTCACACACAAACGAGCTATGTTACCAGTGTTAGGTGGAATTTCCGGGCGATACAATGCAACTTCCAAGGGACTACTTCTTCTTTTTTTGATTTTGGTTTTCCAAAGATTTTTTCAAAGCAAGACCAAAACTGGAAACCGAAGGATTGGACTCATCTTTAGAAAGATACTCTTGGTATTCCATTCTGTCTTTAGCTTCTGAAGCTTTAGAGATAGATAAAGCAATTTGTCTTTTTTCAGGATTGATTTCCAATACAAACACTTCTAGTTTTTGGCCAGGTTGGAACACTGTGTTCAGTGGAGTTCTTTGTGGGATTCCCGTTTCTTTGTTGGGAACAAGACCAGAAAAATCTTCTCCTAAGCGTACAAAAAGTCCGAAAGGTTTGATGGATTCTACAGTTCCTGATACAATATCAGATTCTTTAAATGGAAGTTTGCCAGACCATGGATCTGACAAAAAGTCTTTTACACTGAGGGAGATTTTATTCGTAGACCAATCCAAAGTTAGAATTTTTGCACGGAGAGTTTCTCCCACTCGAAACTCAGTTGTGAGGTCTGGACTTTTTTTGTATGTGGCTTCCGATTGTGGAACTAGGGCATCAAGTCCATCCATATCCACGATGAGTCCAAACTTATGAATACTTTTGACAGTGCAGGATACAAACATTCCTACCTTTAATTCATCACGTAACAGTTGTTTCTTGGTTTCTCTTTCTTTATCAGCAATTTTCTTTTGAGAGAGTAGGATTTTGGATTGTTTTTTCCCAAGTTCAGAGATGATAAACTTAACCCGTTTACCAGAAATATTTTTACCTTTGAGTGAAACATCCAATTGGCTGAACGGAACAAAAGCAGTGTAACTGCCGAGTTTCACGTCCCATCCACCATTCCCTTCCAATAAGAGTTGGCCAAGCACTGGGATCTCAAACTGATTTGCAAGTTCTAAATTTTCTTCTGTTAGGTTGTCTTGCGAGAGACAAGTCGTGAAATAAAAATCACCAGAATTTTCTTTTAAAAAATATACGATAAGAGTATCACCAATTTTTGGTAACACTTCTTCTCTCCACTCTTCTGTAGAGATATTCCCAATGACCTTGTTGTCTATGGTTCTAATGAATACATAATCATTCTTAACAGCTGTTACTTTCGCTTCATGGCGTGAGCCAGGTTCAATGGATTGTCTTTTTTTAAAACTTTCTTCTAATAAACGGTCAAATTCTGAGGATGGGCCTTTCATTTTGCGGTTCCTTCCTTGGTGGGTTTGGAGGTATATACCAATTTTCCTCCCAATACCATGGATTCAATTGGAAATATTCCAGAAGTGCGTTTCAGGGGATTTTCCGTAAGGATCGAAAAATGTGCAGGGCCTCCCACTCGGAGTTTGCCTCCATGGTCAGCACCTAGGTATTGGCAGGTTGTTTCTGTCAGAGTTTGGATGATACGACGCCGTATCATAGGTAGGCTTTCCTCATCTTTTGGGATGGAGAGAATTGAGTATGTTTTCCGTCCAAAGAGTGAGTCCCAAAAATTTGAGGTACTTTCGTTTGGCCGTTCGTCTTTTTTTGCATCTGATTGGAGTAAAGATTCCCAAAGGCGAACTTCCACAATGGCAGCTTGGCCAGGGAATAAACCCCAATGACCTGCTCCACTCGCAAAGAGTAAGTTGGAATGTGTTTCCTTTTCCAATTGGAACTGGGAAGCAAAAACAGAAAATGGCGAAGTGGGAAATGAATCAGAATTTTCCTCTTCGGGAACAAGTGAATCTTTCCAATACTTCGCATAATGGGGATTGAGTTTAGCCCATTGGGATTGTTCTTCTTTCCAAACCTCTGGGTTCTTTTTTACTTCCTGGAGGTACAAAATGCCAAACATAGGAGCCCATAAAAAGTTTCGTTTTTGCGCTCGGAATAAATTGGTTCCTTCTGGCATCGGATGGAATAAGACAGAAAATCCTGTATCCAAAGCATCTTCCCAACTGGTTTTATCAGCGAAGGTATAAGCTAGAGCCAAATGACCATTTTCTTCTACTTCCTTTCGTTTGGAAAAAAGTTCCGTCTGCGAAAACCCTCGGTTGTCCATTTCCTTCAGAAAAACGGGGAAGTGCTTATTTCGTTTTGGGTCAACTGTCCCTTTGAAACCAGATTGGTAAATGGCACCATCTCCTGCATTCAGTTCTGGATACAAAATTGGTTTTTGCGCTTGGGATAGGATGGGACCATTCCATTTTGACTTGGCCATTTCTTTGAGCAGTGGTGCCAAATTGGGATCCGCAACGGATTCAATATGGCTAAATCCAGCAGATAAATACCCAAGTAGGACCTTGGGAAGTTCCGCCCTGGATGTTTTGCCCCCAACTGCATTGGCCCCAATGGTGACGGATGCATCACAAAACCCAGGGAGAACAAACTCAGGGTTCGGAATTTCTTTTGCCTGTTGGATGGAAACGATTTTACCCTGCGCCACTTCAACATTCACAAATCCAGAAAAATTGGCTTTTTCACTGTCCCAGATCCGAACAGATTTCATTTTCAATGATTGCGACAAAAGAATCGAGGGGGCAATGGCCGATAGGAATAAGGTGAGGGATAGAAGCCTGCGGTTTTTCATGCTAGCGGTCTTAGTACCTTGACAGTAAGGACTAGAATGGAAAAGATTTCGGGTATGGGAAAGGAAACAAGCGAGATTTCTGATCACATCAAATTACATATCGAAAACGGGAAAATTCTCTCGCTAAAGACCCATCGGGTCTCCAAATCCGTCGAGGAACACATCAAGGAGGCCGTAGGCCTCATCTTGGACAGACTCACTTACCCTACCCTTGTTCCCACTCTCTACACCATCATCAAAGAACTCGCCATCAATGCCTGTAAGGCCAACCAAAAACGGGTCTTTTTTGAAGAAAGGGGTTATAGTATGTTAAACCCTTCCGAATATGCAAGAGGGGTTCGGGAATACCGGGAGATGTTTTCGGAAGAAATGTCGAACGAGTTTGGGATCAAAGCCAAAAAAAAAGGATATTACTGCCTTATTAATTTTAAATACAACGATGATGGTATCATCATTGAAGTGATCAATAATACACCCATTGCCAAAGAAGAAGAAAAATCCATCCGGGAACGATTGGAAAAAGGGATGATGTATGATGATATCGCTCAGTTTTATATCAACAATGCGGATACATCAGAAGGTGCAGGACTTGGTCTTGCGCTCATTCTCATCATGTTAAAAGGGGAAGGGATAGATCCTAATTTTTTTAGAATCATCATTGGCGAAGATTCCACAATTGCAAGATTGGAAATACCTTTAACGGAAAAGTATATTTCCCAACGCGATTCTAATTAACCTCTCAATGACATCAATTCCCCTTTCTTGTACCATCATCACTTTAAACGAAGAAGACAATCTCAGTCGTACACTCCAAGCGATTTCCTTCATCGAAGATATCGTAGTCGTGGATTCAGGTTCCACTGATGATACTGTAAACATCGCAAAATCGTTTGGTGCACGTGTTTACCACCATGAGTTTCAAAACTATGCTGACCAAAAAAACTTTGCGATCACAAAAACAAAATATGATTGGGTCCTTGCCATCGATGCTGACGAAGTTGTTTCCCCAAAACTCAAAGAAGAAATTCTTTTTCTTTTTTCAAAACTTCCTTTAGAAACAAAGGGATATCTCGTCCCAAGGCTTACCTATTATCTAGGAAAATGGATTCGATTTGGTGGATATTATCCAAATTACCAAATGCGTTTGTTCCAGAAATCAGAAGGACAATTTAGCGGTGGTTTGGTGCACGAAAGAGTCAAACTCAATGGGAAACCATCAAAGTTAAAAAATCCACTTTTCCATTATTCTTACAAAAACATTTCAGACCATTTAAAGTTTATAGATCGTTATTCGAGTTTGTTTGCAGAAGAAGAATTTAGAAAAGGAAAACGGTCTTCGGTTTTTTGGGCTTTCTTAAAGGGATGTTTTAAAGGATTTTATATGTATTGGATTCGATTGGGAATCCTAGATGGAAAACAAGGTTTTGTCCTTGCTCTCCTTGGGTTTTATTATAATTTTTTAAAGTATTTGAAGTTGTATGAGAAATCGAACTCAGTCCCTTCTTTCTTTGTTATGGTTGATTCGGTTCATGATATAGAGAGCAAAAAATCCACCAAGAAAAATAGCGACCAAATTCACGTTTGATAATTGTGTTGATCCAATTTTCGGTGACATGAGCCACATGATGATGTCTCTGATGTATGTTTGTAAAGTAGCAAATACAATCAAAGCCCCAATCCCTGCGACAAATGTGGATCCCCAAAACTTTCCGAGTAAGTCTTTTCGTTTGTAATAATAAAAATAATAGGCACAGGCTGCGGATGCGAGAAAAAAGAATAAAATATCAACGAGAATTGTCCATGGTTCTGATGGTGCGGCAAGCGGTAATGAAATCATTGGTCTTGTACCTGTCTATTACCTATTTTCGGTAAGCCATTGTTTAGTCCATAAGATAAAAAAAAGAGGTTTTCCTTGTATTCAAAACACACAGAGATCTTTGGCATATTAGGATTTCCCTTAGGCCATACCCTATCCCCTTGGATCCACAATACTCTATTTAAACTCAGCGGTTACGATGGAGTGTATCTAGTTTTTGAAAACGAACACTGGAAACAAATCGGATTAAAACCTCTTCTCGATTTAGGTGTCAAAGGAGTTTCTGTTACGATACCATTCAAAGAATGGGCGTATACCCAAGCAAACGAAGCCTGTGAAGCTTCAAAGACGATGGCAGCATCCAATACACTTCTCTTCCGAAATGGAATCAGTGCTGTGAATACAGATGGTACGGGTGCACTAGAGTCGATCAAACAAATGAATTCAGATTTGGTCAATCCGGGCATTGAAAAAAAAATCTTAGTCTTAGGGAGTGGTGGAAGTGCCAAAGGGATTTTATTTGCGATCGCAAAAGAATTAGAAGGTTATCACAAACAACATTCTTTCAAACGAAAAGTACACATTCTTGCCCGAAATAAAATAGCTAAAAATGAAATCGAACAATCGTTAGGAAATCCTTCTTGGCTCGAACAACCTACAAAAGAGGAAGTGATACAAAATAGAGAAGAGTATGATCTCATCATCCATACAACACCAGTGGGGATGAATGGAGTTGGTGGTGAACCAATTTTAGACTCTCATTTTTTTACCAAAAAACACACGTTATTCGACATTGTTTACAACCCTTTGGAAACTGATCTTGTAAAAGAAGCAAAGAAAAAGAAGGCAGAAATTATCCCAGGTTACCATATGTTACTGTACCAAGGGATCAGGCAATTTGAACTTTTTACCGGCGAAACTCTAAAGAAAAAATGGATCCAAAAAGTAGAATCCACTTTACTCAAAGAATTAAAACATAGAAAATAAAATCGAAAGCCCCTATTTGTTTATAATGCATTTCATAGAGTTTTTAAACCAAAGGCAAAACATTGAAAAAACAAGAAATTTTAATGTCTTCCAAAATTACACCCTTGATGGAATAAAATTGGTATTCGAACATATACAAAGTTCCTTTGATATAAAAAAACCAAAACCCATTCGGATCAGTGTTGTTGGAACAAATGGAAAAGGTTCCACCTCACACTACTTAGCTTGTTTATTCTCCAAATTAGGATACAATGTAGGTCTTTATACCTCACCTCACCTACTCACACCTTTAGAGAGATTTCAACTGGTGAGAGAAGGTGAACCATGTCTTCCCAACATAGAGGATGTAAATCTTTGTTTCCAAACCTTTTTTTTAGCAGATTTACAACGTTATGAATCTTTGTCTTACTTCGAATTTCTCACTGCATTTGCGTATCGATTTTTCCATGAACAATCTATGGGTGTGGAAATTTGGGAAGCGGGTCTTGGAGGAAGGCTTGATGCCACAAAACTTGTAGAAGCAGACTATATTGTCCTTACCAAAATTGGACTCGATCATTCTGAAATTTTAGGGAACACGAAAGAAGCCATTTGCCAAGAAAAACTGGGGATTACAAGTGATAAAACTTTGTCTCTTTTTGCGTTTCTGGAAGAAGTGGAATCCCTTCCTGAATCATTTCACACTCGGCCCAAAAAAGAAACGGTTCCACTACATGTGATTTCCATTCCACCTAAAGATAGTTATTTGGAGATAAATTTTCTTTATGCAAAAAGTATTGTCTCAAATATTTTAAAGGAACAAGAAACATCAGTTTCCAACATTCCTTTTACTTCCATTCGCAAACCGAAAGGAAGGATGGAAGTCCTTTCGACCAAACCAATTGTCGTTTTTGACCCTTCCCATAACCCAGATGCCATCCGCACCACCTCACTTGAATTTGCCAATCACCACAGAAAATTCCATGTAGTACTAGGAAGCCTTCCCGACAAAGACCTGGCTGAGATTCTGAATGCCCTACCTGAACCAAACCTAGAAAACCTCATCCTTTGGGAAGGAGAGGGTTTTGGCCGTTTCCCTGCCCCTACAGGGAGGCTCCATGAGAGAACCATGAGGCGAAGTTCCCTTCCCGAGTTAGTTCCCTTATTCCAAGGCGAAATTCCGGTTTTGGTGTTAGGAAGTTTCCGACTTTATGGAATTGTGGCAAATTTAATACAAAATACAATAAAGATGTAAAATTGGACTTTACAAATGAATCCTGAACGAGATTGTTCTTTTAGGAAACATCGTTCAGGACTATGCAAACTCCAAAAGAACATACTAGAAAAGAAATTCTACAAGCAGCTCGAGAAGAGTTCATCCAACTTGGTTTTGAAAAAGCCAGTATGCGAACCATTGCCAAAAAAGCAAAGGTCTCAACGAGTAATATCTATAATTACTTCGAAAACAAAGAACACTTACTCACAGAGATCTTACAGCCAGTGTTATCAGGACTTGAGAAAGCATTCGCCTATGTCTCACATCCTGACTATTTTGAAAAAAGGTTTAACGACAGTTATGAGACGTGGAGAGAAAGATTCCACATCGCTTTAGATTATGTGGATGCGAACAGGGATGATTTTATCCTACTCCTCACAAAGTCCCAAGGATCTCATTTAGAAGAATTTCCAGAAACTGTCCTCACAAGACTTACCAAAATCAATTTTGAGCAATATTCAACTTTCAAACAAAAAAATCCAACGTATAAAGGGGAGGTAGATGAGTTTGTGGTTCGTAACATCTTATCATTTTTCCTGAATATCTTTGTCCAAATGGTAAGACAAGGGATTTCCAAACAAGACATGCTGATGTACCAAGATAGTTTCCTCAAATTTTTGCATTTTGGATACAAAGGATCGATTGCCTCCGATTTGAACTGAATCAATCTGGTTCTCGATGGGAACCGATACCAAAATTAAAATCTGTGGAATCAAAGAATTGGCCACACTTGAGTTATGCCACGAACTCGGTGTGGACTATGTTGGTCTCAATTTTTCACCCAGATCACCTCGTGGCATCAATCGAAGCGTAGCAGAAGAAATACTTTCCATCCGCCACTTACCAGGATTCCCTACACTTGTTTTTTTATTTTTTGAAAACTCCACAGAGGAAATCCTATCCATCACAAAAGAATTTAAGCCAGACCTAATCCAACTGATTCGTGGTGATCATTTTCTTACAAAAGAAATTTGGGAATCATTCACAAATCAAAAACAATTACTCCCTGCAATCCGAATCCAATCACCCATCGGTTCAGATGAAGAATTGGAACCTCAGTCTTCCCTAGTCATTTTGGATAGTTTTCAAAAAGGACTCGGTGGAGGCAGTGGACATGTATTCCCTTGGGAATATGTAACCAATGTAAAACGACCTTATTTACTTGCTGGAGGGATCACTCCAAAGAATGTCCAATTAGCTCTGAATACATTAAAACCTTATGGGATCGATGTAGCAAGTGGAGTGGAAACAGACGGTAAAAAAGATCCAACTAAAATCAAAGAATTGGTACAAAATGTCCGAAACATATGAAGCCTTAAATACTCCTGTTATGCGCCAATATCTGGAAGTAAAGGAACTACATCCAGATGGAATCGTATTTTTTCGAATGGGTGATTTTTACGAAATGTTTATGGATGATGCAAAAATTGCCGCACAAATTCTAGACATCACTCTTACCAAAAGGCAAAACCAAATCCCAATGGCAGGAATTCCTTACCATGCCACAGAAAGTTATATCTCAAGACTAATCTCTGCTGGGAAAAAAGTCGTAGTATGCGAACAAACCAAACCCGATGACCCAAAAGCAAAAATTATGTCGAGGGAAGTCGTTCGCATCATCACACCAGGAACTGTAGTAGAAGACAATTTACTTGGTGGGTATCAAAACAATTATTTATCTTTGTATTATAAAGAAAAAACTTCCGTCTACTTAGCGTTTGCCGATGTTTCAACTTCGGAACTTGTATATTTTTACTTTTCTGAAACGGAAAAAGAAAGAATTTTGGATACAATCAAAAGATTTTCTCCGAAGGAGATGATTTATACTGATGAAATCCCTCCCCTTTCAAAAGAATCCAAAATTATCCTATCCCAAATTCCAAAAGAATACCTCCCTAAAAAAAAAGGAGCAGGAATCGATACCGTTGTACACGTATTAGATGCATATCTGCAATACAATTATAGAAACCAAAACTTTGTCTTCCAATCCCCAAGACGAATTGATGAAAGTGAATATTTAGTCCTCGACGAACAAACAGTTTCCCATTTGGAACTGGTTGAAAATCCCAATGATAAAAATCACACTCTATTTGGTGTCCTCAATCGTTGTACCACTGCTACAGGAAAACGTTACCTCAAACAAAGGATCTTATTTCCTACCAGGGATGAAAAAAAAATCAAAGACCATTGGGACAAAATTGAAATTTTAACTCAGAACAAAAAAGAGCGAATCAAGATCAAAGAATCACTGGGGGATCTCATTGATTTAGAACGTGTGATGACACGTTTCCGTGTTGGGAAAGCTTTGCCTCGTGATTTTCGTGGGATTGAAAGAAGTTTAACAGCTGTCAGTCACATGAAGGAAATTTTAGATGGAATAGGATATGACTTTTCCAAACTTCCAAAAGAGTTAGAAGTCCTAGTATCAGAATTTCAAAAAACACTTTTTGATGGCGAACTGCCTGTATTTTTAGGAAACTCACCATTTTTAAAATCTGGTTTTGATAAAGAGTATGATGATGCCATATTAGCCAGAGAAAAAGGGAAAGATTGGATCTTGGAACTTGAAGAAAAAGAGAAAAAAGATTCTGGTTGTTCTAGCTTAAAAATTCGTTACAACAAAATCTTAGGTTACTTTATCGAAGTTTCCAAAGCCCAAGCAAAAGATGTCCCTTCTCATTTTTTAAAAAAACAAACCCTTGTCACAGGGGAAAGGTTTACTTCTCCTAAACTCGAAGAACTAGAACGAGCCATTTTACAAGCGGATGAAATCATTGAACGAATCGAAAAACAAGTGTTTGATCGTTTGGTGACAACATGTATTTCACTTTATGAAGCATTTTTAACTTTATCCAATGAAGTTGCATCTTTGGATTACCATTTGTCCCTAACTGAAACAAAAGAAGAATACCAGTGGACAAGACCCGAGATTAGAACCGATGGAATCATTGAATACATTGACTCTCGTCACCCTGTTGTGGAAACATTTTTACCAATAGGGGAACGATTTGTTCCCAATACATTGGAACTCAATCCAAAAGAAAACGCAATCGCAGTGTTAACGGGTCCGAATATGGCAGGTAAATCTACCTTTATGCGCCAAATTGCCATTAACCAAATTCTCTTTCAGATGGGTTCCTATGTTCCTTCTAAAAAAGCATCCTTATCCATCGTGGATCGTATTTTTACAAGAATTGGATCAGGTGACAACCTAACGAAAGGTGAGTCTACATTCTTTGTAGAAATGAAAGAAACAGCCACAATCCTAAACCAATTCACAGAAAATAGTTTGATCCTTTTTGATGAAGTGGGCCGAGGAACATCAACTTACGATGGTTTGTCGATCGCTTGGGCCATCTTAGAATTTTTAAGTAAAAATTACCCAAAACCAAAAACCATTTTTGCTACACATTACCATGAATTAACGGAACTCGAAAAAGGTGCAGGTATTTTTAATCTTTATTTAGATACTTTTGAGAAAGATGGTGAGATTTTATTCTTAAAAAAAGTGAAACGAGGGAAATCAAAACAATCCTTTGGAATTTACGTCGCAAAACTTGCGGGAATCCCAGAAACCGTATCGGAACGTGCGAAAGAAATTTTATCGGGACTCGAATCCAAAAAACGCGAAATCAAAATCAAAAATGAAGAACCAAGTTTATTTGGGAATTTAATGGAAAAGGAAACCAAGGGATTATCGGCTAACGAAGAGAAAGTGCTAAAACGAATCTCAGGGCTCGACCCTAACAAAATTCCACCTCTAGAAGCTTTGTCAATCTTGGATGAATTAAAAAGAATTCTCAAAGAGGAAAACTAAAGCAGACAAATTTGTAAAATCGATCCAATTGGTAATTTGGTCTTTTAGTCCTTGTTTGGCATGAATTCCAATCCCAATCCCTGCTGCATTTAACATCAAAGCATCATTGGCTCCGTCTCCAACAGCTACCACACGTTCGAGTGGAACAGAAAATTCATTCGCATACTTTCGTAAGTACACTTCTTTTTTCTCACGATTGATGATCTCACCAAAGATTTGGCCTGTGAAAAAACCATCCTTCTCTTCAAGTCCATTGGCTCGAAAAAAATCAACAGGGTATTTTTTTGAAAATAGTTCTAAAACAGGACTAAAACCACCACTCAAAATCCCAAGCTTACATCCGTTCGACGGGACAAATTGAAATACCGTTTCCATTCCATCATTTAAATGCAAAAGATCATACACTTCTTTAAAACTTTGAATCGAAAGGCCAGCCAAATGTTTCACTCTGAGACGTAGGGCTTCATCAAATCCCATACCCCCTTCCATCGCTTTTTTTGTAACACTTGCTACCGTTTCGAATACACCATGTTTACGGGCAAGTTCATCGATCACCTCTTCTTTTATGACTGTGGAATCCATATCAAATACAAAGAGAGAAGTTTGTTTGGTCGGCAGTAAGGAAGGTAGGTATAATAAATCTATTTTGTATTTTGCGAACCTTTCCCGAATGGTAAGAATTTGGTTTCGGTTCCATGATTCGTCGAGTAAGATACGAACAGAGTGAAGGCCGTATCGTTCCGAATAAGAAATTGTTTTAGGATCGATTGTATCAGTGGATGTAAAAGGATTAACCTCAACATCTTGGAAGGTATCGAAAATATGATTGTTGGGAATGGGACTATGCGAAATAAGAAGGATTGAATTCATTCGTTATTTTTGTAAATAGGGTCTCAGTTTTTTACCCCAAAGTTCGTATCCTTTTTCATTAAAATGCAAACTATCACCATTCGGACGAATGAATTCTTCACTTAAAGTTGGTGCATCTGGTTTTCGCATAATGTCCCAAACTTCTATGTATTCTACATTTTGTGTGGTACGAGCCACTTGGTTTAAAAATAAATTATAAACAGGAACAATTTGATTCAATTCCTTCACACGAGTTGGTGGGACTGCAATGAGAAAAATCCTCGTTTGGTGGTTATGAGAATGGATTTTTTTGATGATCATAAGCAGATTATTTTGCACAAGGCTCAAACATTTGCCTTGGATAAAATCGTTTCCACCGATTTCGATCACAACAGTTTTAGGCTCTAATCGTAACACATCCTCATCGATACGAGTGAGTAAGGTTTCTGTCATATCACCACCTATCCCACGATTGGTGACGGATTTGCCTGGAAATTCTTTCACCATTAGGTCTGGTACAAACAAATGTACCAAACTATCACCGGTAAAAACAATTTCAGATTGTTTGATTTTAGTATTGTCTTCTGCGTATAACAAACGTGTTGGGAGCCAGGCCTTTTCGATGTATTTTTTAAAATTTACATCATCGCGCCAACCCGGCTCTGCAAAACACTGGAAGTTAGAGTCAAAGTAATCTCGTTTTGAGGTGGTTTTACAATTTGTAAGACCCAAAACTAGGGTGATCAAAACACCCCATCGAAGGAAGAATTTAATCCTGTTCTTGCGGTTCATTCATTCGGAAGCGCTTTTGCCAATCTTTGATTTGGGCCTGCGCATATTCTTCCGTGTCACAAATCCGAAATTCAATCGGGTTATTTGTGGTTGTTTCGATGAGTTTGGCTTCGATATACCCGTTCTTTAACTTGGTTGTCTCAATGCGATATCTCATCTGAATAGCTCCAAAAACCAGGATTTAATTTCCACGTATCTTTGCAATCTCTTCTAAAGTTTCATCCTCTTTGTATTTTCCAAAGAGAAAAATTGCAAGTAAACAGAATGCAGAAGCGAGAGGTCCTGTCAATCGAACTCCCAGTTCCCCACCAGCTTCTACTTCTTCGACTTTACAAATGGTTGATTCCTTACTTATTTTTGCCTCAGACTCACTATTTTTTTTCGGTTCTGACTTAGATTCAGACACAGATGGAGCAATGATTCCTGTTACGCTAGGAGAAACTTGTTTTTTCGAATCACGGTCAAGCCCAAGTAAAATCACAGAACTGAAGATTAATACGGCAAGTGTTTGACCTAGTTTTTGCATAAAGGTCCTTCCTGCATAAAAGAGGCCTTCTCGTTTGGAACCTGTTTTTAATGAATCAAGTTCAGCAATATCTGCTAATATTGCATTTGGTAATATTCCAAGGATTGCAATTGGTATCGCAGCAACAGCAACAATCATATAACCTTGGATATATGGGGACAATGGCAAACTATTTTTCCCAATAAAATAGATGGATAAAAACAGAGCGAGAAATGTGTAAAATCCGATGAGAACGGTTCTCTTTTTCCCAATTTTTCGTGCGACTAAATTAACAACAGGGTAAAAGGCAAATGATACAAGTAACATCACTGTCAGGAGTTGTGTGACAAAGTCCCTTTCCAATTCTAATAGGACTGTTACGTAGTAGGAAATACCGGTTGTGAGAATGGTGAGTGCGAGGAAGTAACACAAATCAGAAAGTGCAAAATACAAAAAGTTTTTGTTTTTGAAAGTGAGGACAAGTGCTTCTTTAAAAGGAACACTCGATGCTTCTGATTCACAGTATGTTTTTTCGTGGATGGTAAATACGGGGAAGTACATACAAATCGCAGCAAAGATACAAAGGATACCCAATGCATATTGCCTTGCGACAAGAGTTTGAACAGAAGGATCTGAATCAAAAACATAACTCGATTGTAAAACACTAGCAATCATAGGCTCCGTGGAAGCAACAATGATCCCTAATGCATAGGTTACTGAGATGTAAGTGGATAAATTGAGTCGTTCTTCCGGAGTATGTCCAAGCTCAGGGATGAGTGCAAAAAATGGTGTGACATACACTGTTAAAAATAGATAGAAGAGCAACATAAAACTCGTCATCCAAACTAAGTTTGTCGAAGAAACAAAGTTATGTGGTGGCACAAAGATTAACCAACAAAAGACGGCAGATGGGACTCCCCCCAGAAACAAAAAGGGAATTCTCCTTCCAAATCGTGAAGAAAAACGATCGGAAGAGTTTGCAATGAGTGGGTCAGTGAATGCATCCCACAAACGGCCAATGGCGGCTACCACACCGATGGTGGAAAGGCCCCAAAACGCCATTTTTTCAATTAGATCCGGGAAACACTCCTGTCCAGGTTTCGGAGCTGGAGGTAGGTAAAAATAAACTTGGTGTAAGCCAATGATGTTGATGAGTGTAGACCAACCAAGTTGGCCTACCGCATAACTAATTTGTTTTCCAAATGGTAAAGAAGGTTTTTGCATGTGTATCACTAGAGGCGGTAAAGTAGGAGCATGATACCGCCAAAAGTGAAAAAGGCAAACTACTTTTTATGTTTATAGAGTTCTGGAAAGTTTTTCTCGTCGTATAAAAACTTTGATTCGTAGTCTTCCCAACCTTCTGGGATTCCTTCCGTGAATTCTGGAACCATATTACAATCATGAATGAGATTCATTGTTTGTTCCATCTCACTTCCTTTTACATTCAAATACCCTTCTGCAAAAAGAGAATTGGCAACATACAATGCAATCGACTGTAAGGAACCCAAATGCCCTTCACGACCCGCACCAACTCGGATTTCAGAGTCTGGGTTCACCAAACGGAACACCGACAACACTCTGATACAAAACTCAGGAGTGAGTGGTGACTTTTGGATGGCATGACCTTTGATGGGGATAAAAAAGTTCACGGGAATGGAGATCACACCAAGTCGTTTGAGTTCAAACGCAACTTGTACGATGTCTTCCAATGCTTCACCCATACCCACAATGATCCCAGAACAAAGTCCAATCTCTGCTTCTTTTGCCGCTTTAAGTGTCGTTAGTCGGTCTTGGAAGGTATGAGTGGAACAAATTTCATTGTATTTGGATTCAGAAGTATTGAGGTTATGATTGTAACGATCAAGACCAGCGTCCTTTAATGTTTTTGCTTTTTTGGCATCAAGGATTCCCGCAGAAAGACATACCTTCATTCCCAACTCACCATTGATTTTGGAAATGGTTTCGGCTAGTTTGTCGACAGCCTTGTCTGTAGGTCCTCTACCAGAAGTCACCATACAAAAACGATAGGCACCGTTTTCTTTTGCCTTTTTGGCATCTTCCCAAATTTCTTCAGGGGATTTTAAGGAATACTCTTGGATCCCTGATTCTCCACCCTTCCTTTGTGCACAGTAACCACAATCTTCAGGGCAATATCCGTTTTTGATGTTATCTAAAATATGAATGCGAACTTTATTGCTGAAATGACGGAATCGTTCTTCCGAAGCTTTTGCTACGATGGGCAAAAAGGGAACCTCTCCTTTCAAAATTTGGAGGGCTTCTTCCTCGGATATGATGGAGGGAGAGGAAGAGGTCGTTTTTTCTTGGATAGTTGCGATCATGAAAACAAAATCTTTTCTGAGGGTGACTCTGTAAACGAAGAAAATGGACGTAAGGATTTAGTCTTTTTCTGGTTCTAAAAATCCGAGAAGTGTCGTTTCAAGCGCCAAAAATATTTTTTCTAGGGAAGGATCTGAAATGGTATAGGGAGGAGTGATGTAAATGGTTCGCCCCAAGGGTCTGAGTAAAATATGAAATTTCCGAAGGGCGTTTTTGATTTGTTTCCCTATGGGATTTAAGTATTCATCATGGGCAACTGGTTCCTTCCATTCAAAGGCAAAAATTCCACCCTTGACTCTGACATTTTCAACTGACGTTCCCATTTTTTTTTGGAAGGAGATTGCATATTGATTTAGTTTCTTTTCCAATTCCCTTACTCGAGTTAGTCCAAATTCTTGTAACATAGATACAGACGTATAACCAACGCTACATGCGAGTGCATTCCCTGTCATTGTATGTGCATGGAAAAATGCTTTGTATGGATCTTTCGAAAGAAACTGTTTATAAATAAAATCAGATACAAGGGTTGCTGCCAGTGGCAACATTCCACCAGTGAGTCCTTTTGCTAAAATCAGTAAATCGGGAACCACTTCCGCCTTTTGGTAAGCAAACGGTTCTCCTAATTTTCCCATACCCGTAAACACTTCGTCAAAAATTAGCAAAGTGTTTGTACTTGTTGCCAGTTCTCGTAATTTGGTTAAAACTTTTTTATCATAAAACAACATCCCGTTGGCACCAAATACCAAAGGTTCAATCACGATTCCTGCATAATCGTTTTGTTTGATCGAAAGTTCTAAATCTGTCAAACACTCTGTTTCACAATTCGTAGGTTGTTTCCCCCATGGACAGTTCATACAATTGGGAGCTGGGAACTCCTTTGTTGGAAATCGTAATTCTGAAAAAATGCGATTGAAGTAATTTTTCCCAGATACATTCATTGCCCCAATACTATCCCCATGATAGGAGTTGGAAAAAACGATAAACTCTGAACGAGGTTTAAAATCGGGATGGTTTTGGTAATATTGTATCGAAAGTTTTAATGCAATTTCGATCGCATTCGATCCGTTATCCGAATAAAACACTTTTTTGAAATCAAAGTTTGTAAGTTCTAATAATGCTTTCGATAATTTTTCTGCACTTTCATGTATGTTGCCAGCAAGCATCACATGATCCAATGATTGTAATTGTTTTTGTAAAGCAGAGATAAGTTGGGGGTGTCTATGACCATAAATCATCGTCCACCAACTGGAGATGGCATCAATCCAAACATTTCCATCTTCATCCGTTACAAATTCGTTCTCAGCGGAAACAATGTTCAATAGGGGTTCTGATTCCTCTTGGATTGTCAGTGGAACCCAAGTATTGGTTGTAACTGGATTATATTTCATCTTCAGCGTTTAATACAACATCAATCACATTTCGGTCTAAATCAAAATGGATAGAGGCAAAGGTGTTAAATTCATCAGGAGATAATTTTTGATCAGGAAAGTTTGTGATACCTAAAAGAGAAACACCACCTAATTTTTGTATCATGGTCGCATTGTCTTCTTGTAATTCATTTTTTGGACCCACTAGATAAAAACCATACACAGGGATAAAACGAGATGTTAATGCTTCCAATGTTAAGAGTGTATGATTGATGGTGCCAAGTTCGGTGGAACCAACCACAACCACTCCTAAATTGGATTCTTGAATCGCACGTATGGTTAAATAATTTTCAGTTATGGGGACAAACACTCCCCCTGCACCTTCGATGAGTGTATTGTTATTTCTTTCTTTGGATATCAAAGACAAAAGAGTTTTTGGGTCGATGGATTGGCCTTCCAATCGTGCCGCGTAATGTGGACTTGCTGGTATCTTAAACTCAAAACTGGGTTTTAGAAAATGTGTATCGGGCAAATGGGTTGTGTTTTGGATGAAGCTTGTATCGTCTGCACTGATGGTCCCAGTTTGGATGGGTTTCCAATACCGAAAACCATGCTTTTTCGCATATTTTGCCATAAAGAGAGAGGAAAAAAAAGTTTTGCCTACGTCCGTTCCGGTCCCCGTTACATAAAAAGCTTGTCCCATAAGAGCAAGTTTTATCAATTCCGGGCCTCGTCTATCCGATTTATATAGAAGAGGCAATATGCAACTTCCCCTTTGGAAATCCATTCTCAAACGCGATGATAACCCCATCACAGAGATTTCACATTTTTTACGTGAAACTGCAATCTTTGAAGGTATGTCACGAAGGACACTTCGTGAAGTAGCAAGGCTCATCCATAAACGAAAGTATTATGCAGGTGAAACCATCTTTTTTCAGGGACAAGCTGGAACGGGAGTTTACCTGATCTTACAAGGAAAAGTTGAAATTTTTTCTGAACGAGAAGGAGTGACTTTAAAGCTCGCCGAACTCGAAAAAGGTGCTTTTTTTGGTGAACTTGCTCTTTTCCAAGATTTTCCACGATCGGCTACTGCTGTTGCACTTGTTGATTCCATTTTACTTGGTTTTTTCCAACCAGAGTTAAAAACGTTATTAGAAACAAAACCGAGAGTTGGAAACGATTTACTTCTCAGTTTTGCATCAATCATTGCAGATAGACTTCGCAAAACGAATGATACCTTAGAAGCAGCTTACTTTAAAAGCAAAAAGAATAAACCCAAATGATCTTTAAAGAAAATAGTATATCATCACTAGTTTTACGATCTGCCTTTTTTGGGCTTATTGCATTAACTGTTTTAATTGGTATTGTAGGTGTAAAATTTTTAGCAATCCCACTTCTTATATCAGGAATTCATTTTTATATTTTCCACGGAGTAGTTGATTACTTTGAATCGAGAGGGATCCATAGGGCATTCACTATCATCATTATCTTTTCTATTTTGATTGCTTGCGCGTATTGGTTTTTAGCATTTTATTTGCCTAACTTGTTTGAAAAAGCACAACCAATCGTTTCGGAATGGTCAACCAAAATGGATGATCCAAACTTCCAGTTGCTCGATTTTACAAAACTTCCTGTTGTTTCTAAAAATCCGGAACTATGGAAAAAAATCATCAATCCAGAAGAGATTGCAAAACTTGCCACCAATAACTTAGAAGAATTTTTAAGAGGAATTGTTGTGATGATTCCAACATTTATCAGCTGGATGATCATTATTCCTATCATCAGTTTCTTTTTGTTACTCGATGCAAACCTAATCTACAAAACAATGATTAGTTTTATTCCCAATCGATTTTTTGAAATGTTTCTGATGGTTTTTTATCGTATGAACCAACAGATCACTAGTTACTTGAAGAGTTTGGTGATCCAATGTGGAATCATGGCAGTCGTTGCATCGATTGGATTTTATATTGTGGGTGTGAAATTCTTTGTTCTGTTTGGAGTATTTTTAGGAGTTGCCAATTCAATTCCTTACTTAGGTCCGTTAGTTGGTGCAATCCCTCCTATCTTATTTGCCATTTTATTCCCAGAAATGTCACCTTCCATAGGTTCCATTGCATCCGTTGTCATAGTCGCTCAATTGGTCGACAATGCGATAGTCCAACCTGTAGTGATTGCAAATGCTGTTTCGTTACATCCACTTGCGATCCTCATTGGAATTGCAGTTGGTGGAAACTTTTTTGGTATCTTTGGTATGTTATTAGCCATACCTGTTTTATCCATTTTAAAAGTGACCATTGGCATCTTGTACCATGCTCTAAAGGAACACCAAATCATTTAAAATTCTATCTTAGGATACGAGAGAGGAACGGATTTTGGCTTTGTCCAAAATTCACTCTTCTCGTTTGTTCCACTTACCCATTTCTGAGAACAAAATCCCAAATAATGTGAGAAAAGAACCAATGGCACCAATTGTGCCGAGCCTTTCACCTAACACAAGATAAGCTAATAAAAAAGAAAATACAGGTTCCAAACTATAAAGTAAGCCTGCCCTAGCTGGAGAAACTGCCTTTTGGTATCTTGTTTGAATTTGCGTAGTAAAGATTGTCGCAAACACAGATGTATAAATGATACCAATCCAGAATTTTAAATCAAATTGAACATTGATGGTTTGTTTTAAAAATATGGATTCAACAGGGAAAAGAAAACTAGAGACAATCGCTATCAGTAAAATTTCAAACGATACTAAAATCTGAGATGGAATTTTTTTCGTATAAATGTCGATGAGAATGATATAGACAGCAAAAAAAAACGCTCCAATCAAAGTGAGCCCATCACCAAACCCAAACCCCAAATTACTTTGGAACTCATCAAAGGATTTTCCATTTTGTGAAATACAAAACAATCCAATCACTACGATAACAACCGCAATCCATGTTCGTAGAGATGGTAGTTTTCGTTCGATGGCAATTTGTAGTAATGGCACAAATATCACGTATGCACCTGTCATAAATCCTGATTGGGTAGCGGAAGTGTAAACAAGTCCAATGGTTTGAAATGCATACCCGAGTAAGGCCGAACAAGCGACAAAAAAAGCGGGGAGAATGTAATCCAATCGGCGATTTGCTTTGGAAAATAAAGTTTTACGATAGAGTAATAATGTGATGAAACCGGCGACGGAAAATCGGACTGCTAAAAATAAAAAAGGAGGAACCGAATCAAGCGCAAGTTTGATGACCACAAACGTTCCACCCCAAAGAATGGCGGCAATCACCAAAAACAGCTCTGGAGTGAAGATCCTAGACATGTAAGGTCAATCTTTCCGGGGAAATACGGATAGCAAGGAAAAGATGAATTGGAAATTTAAAATCAGAAAACCTCAGTTGGGAACTCCTTTAACGTGGGAATTGTACTTCCCTCCTGGGACTTCCACTTGGGTGGGAGAAAAGGTAAAAGAAATTTTAGACCATGTCCCTCTCCCCAACCAACCGGAAGCAAATGTCCGTGTATTTTCAGAAAAAATCAAAATTGAAAATGTAAATCCCCACCAAATCACGTATCTTTTATTCAATGGGTATTTCATTCGAGACCTTCGTCTTGTGATCGCAAGGACCAATGATTGGGATATGTCGTCAGACAAACGAGAAGACGAATGGGACCGCATCCTAACTGAAGCCGTTAACATCGCAAAACCTCTGTTTACTGACAATGAAACTAAGTTTTATGAGATCAAAGAAAACTTACACATCAGTTTTTTTGAGGAAGAAGTCACTGTCACTCTATCCGTGTTAGGGGAACCAGGTTACAAAAGAGGAATCAAAGCAAATTTTCCAACAAGTGCTCCAATTCCAGAAGATTTAGCTCACATTCTGACGGAGCAATGTTTCCAAATTTTTTCCATCCCAAAAGAAAGTGTTCAACTTGTTTACATTCCGTTTGCAGGAACAATGACATTTGCCACCGAATGGCGATTAGCCGAAGAAAAAATTCCTTATTTAAATCTCCCTAGAGATTTGGTATGGAAAAAACTGAATTTATTCCCTACAAAATCATGGGAACATTTCCTTAAAAAACGAGATTCCTTAAATACGAATTTAAATCTCACGCCGATGGTCATCCAAGATACAGATCCAGCCCTTGCACCTTATTGGCAAAAGGAAAAGGACCATTGGAGAAAATGGATCCATGTTGAAACCATTGACTATACTATTTCCGACTTCTTAAAAACATTTCCCGTTTTTCCAGAAGGAAAAGAATCCTCTACTCATTATTTTTTACCTTTGAACCCACCCTATGGGTATCGAAAAAATGAAAGAATGGGTCCTGATGAAAAGTTATATTCAAAAATTGGAAAACGACTTGGAGAACTTTCCCAAGTCTTACAAAATGAAATTCCTCTCATTGGTTATATCCTATGTCCAACGGAAGAGAAGTGGAGTGAATGCATGAAAGACTTAAGGACATTTGCAAAAAAAACCATCCATGTAACCCACGGAGGCATCGATTTACGCGTGTTATTCTTTCATTCGGAGGGAAAATCTGAAAGACGTTCAAATAGAATCTAGTTGGAAAAAGGTTTTACAGGCAGAATTTGACAAACCTTATTTTACGAATTTACGTGAATGGGTAAGAGATGAATACAAAACCAAAATCGTCTACCCTCCTGCAAAATATATATTCAATGCATTTGATTTATGCCCTTTTGATCAGGTAAAAGTGGTAATCATCGGCCAAGACCCTTACCATGGACCAGGACAAGCACATGGACTTTGTTTTTCTGTCTTGGATGGTGTTCCGTTTCCTCCTTCTCTCCAAAATATCTTCAAAGAAATCCAAGATGATGTCAAAAAACCAATCCCAAAGTCCGGTGATTTAACTTACCTTGCCAAACAAGGAGTGTTTTTACTCAATGCAACACTCACGGTTGAAAAAGACAAAGCAGGTTCCCACCAAAACAAAGGTTGGGAAGAATTTACAGATGCAGTGATCCGTATCTTAGCAAATCAAAAATCAAATTTAGTTTTTCTATTATGGGGATCTTTTGCACAAAAAAAGGAAATCCTGATCCCACCAAACAAACACTTGGTGCTAAAATCAGCACACCCTTCTCCGCTCTCTGCTTACCGTGGATTTTTGGGGAACCGTCATTTTTCGAAAACGAATGAATACTTAAAATCAATAGGAAAAGAAACCATTGACTGGTAATGAAAAAAAGGGATATTTTTTTGTATTTTTAACCGGGGTTTTCTTCGCATTTGAAGTGATCGGTTTTAAAGAAGTATTTCGGAGATATAGCTTATCTCCTGAAATGGCTGCCTTATTTGGTGTTGGATTTGCCTTTTTGGTTGTGAGTCCTTATTTTCTGACTTCGGCACATCGCCGAACAAAAGTAATGTTAACGATCAAACGAGATGGGAAAATTTTACTCATTGGAACTTTATCCAATGCCATGGGAATTATCTTATACTATTATGCGTTAAAACAAACTGACTTAGGTCCCGCTGCAATTCTCATCAAAACAACTGTATTGTATAATGTTTTATTAGGTGTTGTGTTCCTTGGGGAGAACTTAAAATATAGAGAAACATTTGGGATCATCATCTCCATGTTTGGAATTTATTTCATCTCAACCTTGGAAGGTCAAATCCATTGGATCGCAGCAATTTGTATACTAGTCAGTGCTTTTTTATTTGCGATACAAAGTTATTTAATTAAAAAGTACATCCCGGAAATTTTAGGTTTAGAGTATGCTTACTTACGTTTATTTCTGTTATGTGTATTTTTCTTTTTTTATTCTCTTGGTATCGGATCTTTTTTAGTCCCTAAATTGCCCATTGTTGTCACGCTTGGGGTCTGTTCATTACTTGGTTATTTTTTAGGGAGAGCTTTTTATTTTGAAGCTCATAATTATTTACCCATCAGTAAATTGAATGCCACACTTCTCATTGAACCAATCTTTTTGATGTTTGTTGGCATATTTTTTATGAATGAACCGATCGACATACAAAAACTAGGTGGTGGTGCTCTTATTTTACTTGGATTGTATTTAATTGTATTCCATAAAAAGAAGGTCAAACAGAATGAAACAACCTAATCAAATTTTGAACGAAGAATCAATTTTAACATTCTTAAAAGCCTTTCCGCAATGGAAGTATACGAAGGAAAATACACTTTGTTATCTTAGTTTTGAACATTCCTTTGTTTCTTTTACGAGTGCATTTTTGTTTTTAACAAAACTTGCATTTGTATCGGAATCGTTAGACCACCATGCAGAAATCTGGAATGTTTATAACAAAGTCCGACTCAAACTGTATACACATGAATCAAATGCGATTACTTCCAAAGATTTGGAGTTCATTCAAATGTTAATGGAAAATACAGACGAGTTTTGATAAAAAGCGGATGCGTTTGTGGACAAAAAAAAACCGGAGTTGGAATCCAACACCGGTTTTTTCCTTTAACAGTGATTAACTAATTAAATTTCGATTTTGTAACCTACGCGGTAAGTTTGTCCACCGATAACCACTGGGTAAGCTACCCAAGGTGCAAGAGCAGAAGCTCCTCCAACCGATGCAACTCCACCAACACCCATTCCTGCAGAAAGGATAGTTTCCAATTCGAAGAAAAGGTGACCTCTATCAGTTACTTTTGTTTGAGCACCAACAAGCCAGTTTAATCCAAAACCGTGTGCGCCAAAACGTACGTTTTCTTTGTTAATTCCAGGGTTTGGAGCATCACTGATAAGTGAGCCACCAGGTCCTAAAATTCCAGGAGCGAAAGTTTGAAGTCCTGGGTTATTGATTGTTCCAGAAACTCCCCACCATCCGTGGAAGTAGTTTACCCCTGCTCCGACGTAAACAGCAGTGTCATTCGCAGCATTGTATAATTTAATCCCTAAGTATGTTGGAACTGTCCAAGCAGTGTATTGCCACTCTTGGTCTAACCATTTGTATCCCATAATTGTGGAAGATGTTTCACCACCAGAGATTTTAGTAGTATAGTTAACGTTGATTCTCCAGAAAAGGCTAGGAACTCCGAAGACTCCTTCTTTTTCGTAACCTACGTTTACGTTACCACCGACCATAGCTCCGCTAGTTTTTGCACCAACAGCCCCACCAGTTGTTCGTTTCAAACTGATAAGAGTGTTTTCAGCATAAATTGCTTTTTGAAGTGGGTATCCTGTGATGTTTCCGCTCGAGTCTCTAGAGACTGAAGAATTTCTAGAATCTAGACCATCTTTCGTAATTGTTCCGCCGAGTTGTGCAAGGTCAAATTGCATACCTAGACCGATCATAAAATAAGAACGAGGACCAGATTGTGCGCTTAGATTGCCAGCTAAGCACATAAGTAAGAACCCCATCATTCCAAAACGTAGAGATTTCAGCATTTGATGATTACTCCTTAGTGAGTGTTTCCTGAATTTTTTTCATTCCTGCGGACAAACGAATACTGTGAGCAGTCGTTCATACCGACAATTGCAATGAAACTAGTGCTTCTCATGAGATTTGTCAAATAAAATTGTTAAATCTTCACGAAAATTGTGTTAAATGTGGAATTTCGAATGAGTCTAACCCGATCTAAACAACTTTTCCTTATTTGCAGATTCCTTTGGCTTTTTGTTCTTTTTTCTACCAACACGGCAGCGAAAGAAAGAAAGATCATTCGTTTTTCAGGCGAATTGTTGAGTTGGGAATCAGAAGGTGATAATTCACATTTTGTCTTTTTAGATTCTACTAACCTACGAGAACGAACCATCCATTGTGATCCAGATACCATGTCCCTCAGTTTTGGTAATAAACAAAAAGGGAACCTACACGTCGAAGGGAAAGCAACACAAAGTACACCCACTTCCGATACTTGGCTCTGTGTGGGAAAACCACATGTGTTCCAAAAGTACCAAGTGAATTCTCCGAGCCGCACGTCCCAAACCAAAACCGTTCAAGGCCAAGTGGTAGAGGCAGATCCAACAACAGGGCAAATTGTCTATCTCGTCAGAGGAAGGAGGTTTTACCTCACGATTAGTCCCTCGGAAGCAAAGGAAATGGCCGATGCCCTTTCCCAATTGAAAACCGTCTCCATTGATGGGGAATACAGGTATGACAGGATCAAACGTTATTATGTAAAAGATTGATGAATTTTTGTTCGCAAGCCTGGCCTTATTCTTTGGAATGGATTTGATGCAGGCTTTTTTGGTTTTAGCAAACGGAACGGTCATGAAAGGCCAATCCTTCGGTGCAAATAAGAATTCGATCGGAGAGGTAGTATTTAATACCTCAATGGCGGGCTATCAGGAAATTCTAACTGACCCTTCCTACAAAGGTCAACTTGTCACACTTACCTACCCAATGATTGGGAACTACGGAATTAACCCAGACGATATGGAATCAGATCGAATCCAATCCTCTGGTCTCATTGTCAAAGAGTATGTCAAACGACCTTCCAATTTCCAATCCAAAGAAACACTCAGTGATTTTTTAATCCGTTTTGGTGTGCCTGCCATCGAAGGGATTGACACCCGCAAACTAACGCGCATTATTCGAAACTCAGGTGCCATGAACTGTGGTATTTTTATCAGTGAGACATATGAGGATTCCTTTTTAGAAGCTGTCAAAAATGCTCCTAGTATGGAAGGCCAAGACCTCGCCCAAGTGGTCACTTGCGAAAAACCATATGTATTTGGTGCTCATTCTCCAAGCAAATTCAAACTAGCTGTTTATGATTTTGGAATCAAACGTAACATCTTACGATTACTTGATTCCGCTGGATTTAATGTACATGTATTCCCTGCCAAAACAAAAGCTGAGGATTTATTGAAAGATGGTTTTGATGCTTTTTTCTTATCCAATGGCCCAGGGGATCCTGCTCCACTGGATTATGCAATCCAATCAGCAAAAACGATCATGGATGCAAAAAAACCTTTGTTTGGGATTTGTCTTGGTCACCAAATCATTGGCCTTGCACTTGGAAAAAAGACCTCCAAACTCAAGTTTGGTCATAGAGGTGGAAACCACCCTGTGCGAAATGAAGAAACAGGAAAAATTGAAATCACTTCACAAAACCATGGCTTCCATGTGTTAGGTGAATCTTCTCCTGATATGCCAATCACTCGGATCAATCTGTTTGACAATACAGTTGCTGGTCTAAAAACCAAAGGGTTACCTGTGATGGCGGTGCAGTACCACCCTGAAGCTTGCCCTGGTCCTCATGATTCAGCTTACCATTTCCAAGAATTTTATACTATGGTAGAATCCTCAAAATCCTAAACTTTGTTAAATTGAGGGGGCACTATGTCATACAAAGAAGATAAAAATTTCTGGGGGATTCCTTACGGAACTGAAATCTCCGCGGAAGCGTTCGTAAAAGATATTTGGGATCCAAGCACAGAAGAAATTCTCACACCAAAACAATTCCTTGGAATTGGTTGGGGGATCAACTTACATGCCCTTGGCAGACGAGTTGGTGTGATTAAGTAAGTTTTTTTTTAACAAATTTCCAAAAGCATCTCTTCCTTTTTGGTTGAGGTGCGTTAAATCCGCAAAGTATCCATAGTCTTTCAAAAATTCAGATCTAAAATTACAAACAACTCTTCGATTTTTGAAGTGAGTTTTTTCCACCCAATCAAATAATGAATCCGTAACTCCATTTGCATTCTTAGTTGCCAAATCCATTTCCATTTGAGGCGAAAAAGGAATTCTAAGTATAACAATATCTAACTTTTGATTTTCCCATTCTTGTAATGTTCGGACCCACAATTGAATTGATAACTCTCTTTTCCCAGCAAGGATTGTTGTATCCAAATTTGGGAATTTTTCACCTTCCATTAAAGTTGGATCATCACTGATTGACTTCCATATCCAAGCTCCACGTTTAAGTCTCATACTATTTTGAATCGCATCAAACTCTAACCTTCTTCTTGTTAAATCCTCCTTCACAATTGGATCATAAAAAATTCGATTCATATTGGAACTGAGTCCAAAATAGGGAAACATTTGGATGACAAACTTCCAACTTAGATCTGCTAGGTTGCTAAAATAAGCCTTTCTTAGCAATGGTTCTGTTATATGATGAAATTCAAAATCACCAAAAGAATAATACAGTTGTTTGTGTGCATCTGTGATGGCATTTTTACTTGTATTGAGAGGAGAGATGTTTACATACACTTTTCTGAGATTGGGAAGTTTAGCAGTTATGCTAAGCGTATCTGACAAAATACCTTCTGGTTGTTGGCTTGGTCTTGGTAGGAATAAAACTTCGTCCAAGGACACAGATTCAATCTCTGCAATTGTTTCTGGTAAGATCCCACTGACTATCTGGCTATCACCTAAAACTAAGATTTTTGCTTTTGGATTCCATTTACGATCTTTTGCAAAGTACCAGTAGATGGAAGTTGTATCACAGTAAGGGACTAAAAACTCCCATGTAAAATGCATCAGTAAGGAAATAGCAAATAAGAGACGGATTAAAAATCGAAGTTTCATTGGATAAATTTCTAAAGAGTTTGATACAGTCCGTTTAAAATTGAAAATAGAAAAAATCTTCTTTTGCAAAAGGTGAAACTAACGAAAACCAACAGAATCCAATCGCAAACAACAAACCAAATACATATGGTTTTTCATTCACAAAAAAATTAGGTCTTTCCGTTCCCTTCCACTCTTGCCAAACATCGAATAAAAATAAAGGTAAGATGATAAAAATTAATGAATACGGAATGAAGGAAGGATTCGGTATGTGTTGCAAGTTTTTAATTATGAGTAATGATTCGGAAGGCGAAGTAATACGAAATAAAAGAAGACCCAATGAAAAACTGTAAAAAGTAAAAAAAATACCCAGGAATTTTAAGAACGGATTTTGGAATTGAGTGAGACCCATATGTTTCAAAATTCGATACAGAATCAGACAAAATCCTAAATACAAACCCCAAATGATAAAACCGTATCCGGCCCCATGCCAAATCCCAGTCAGAAACCAAACCAATAATAAATTAGAATTCTCTCTCAGAAATCCATGCCGGTTTCCACCTAACTTAATATAAACATAATCACGTAACCATGTTGAAAGAGAAATATGCCATTTTGACCAAAATTCAGATGGGTTGGAAGAAAAAAATGGTCTCTTAAAATTGTTCATGAGCTCAATACCTAACATTTCAGCAAGGCCCATGGCACATAACGAATAGCCAAAAAAATCTGCATACACTTGGAAAGCAATACTTGGTGCGACAATCCACAAGATCCCAGGCTCTAAATTACCAAAGGAACTTGCCATGGTGCCCACATAACGAGACAGAGGATCAGCAATACTTGATTTGATAAAAACTCCGAAACAAAATAGCGAAAGTCCATTCCAGATTTTTTCTTTTGAGATGAATCTTTCAGATTCAAATTGTGGGATTAAATTGCCCGGTCTCTCAATAGGTCCTAGTAACAATAATGGGAAAAATAAATCATATAAAACGAAGGTAAAAAAGTTTTTACATACCTTGATTCTGTTATCATACACTTCGATCAAATAACTAATATTATGAAATGTATAAAAAGAGATCCCAATTGGTAATAATAGGTTTGGTTTCCAAAGAGGTGATTCTCCTCCAAATTCAATTTTCAGATCAGAATAGATTCCCCATACAAACAAAAAATACTTAAAGACTCCCAGATACAGGACATTGGCGACAATTCCAAATACAAAGATTCGCTTACGAAGATTTGAAACTTTTGAATCAATGAGAATCCCCATTAAAAAATTAAAAATGATAGAAAGGATAAGTAAGAGAGTTCCGCCTATCCCCCACTGCGAATAAAAGTATAATCCAAAAAGGATTAAGATCGTTTTGCGAACGGTGAAAGAGGAATAAAAATAAATTATGTAAAAAACAGAGAAGTGTAAAACGAAAGTGAGTGAGTTAAATAACACAAAGGTAAATTATGATTCCTCTACCATTTCTAAAAATTGGTTTTTATCTTTGGTATCATGAGGGTATGCTAAGGTCAAAACGCGGTAACTTGCTCGGAAATTTCCAATGATTGTTTCTTCCTTTTTCGCAAAGGAAGACTTGATTTTTTTAATCACAACATCGGTTTCTTCTTTGTCTTTCCCATGAAGAACTAAAACAAATTTTCCTTGGCCTACCCTTGTGAAAAAATCCAATTCACTGATATGATCCATCATTGTTTTCCGTAGAGTATCTGCGTATCTTGCAAACGTACCTGTTCCAACCAAATGAATCATTCTAGATACGTTTTGAATTTTAAATAATGAAACAGTAAAAGATGCTTTTAGACTAGATGCTTTTTCCATCTCCGCAAGGATTCGAGATTCCAAAGGATTAAATGGATTTCGGAATAGTGCTTCTTTTTCTTGCAGAATGAGTAAGTTAGCAAAAACGGGAGCCGATGTTTCAAGCATCGAAACAGCCACATCACGAGTTGTGTCAGTCCAAGCAGATCCTGTAGAATGAATGATCACCATGCCAACTAACCAATTCAAGTTGATAATCGGCAGAATTGTAAATTCACTCATGATTCCCAATTCGTCATTTGTAAAAATCGATTTGAGTTCCGCATCTTCTCGGAAATTTTCAAGTTTGTAAACTCCCGACACATTGGAGACCATACCAACGATATCTGAATCCTTACTGAGTCGGAAATCTTTTGTCCTTTCAGGCAAAATAAAATTAGATCCAAAAACTATATAATCGGATCTTGTCTCCGAATCTAATACTAAAAAAGAGAACTGCTTAACACCCAATTTGTTTTTGATATTATCGATTAAAAAATCATAAGCTTCATCCATTTTGCGTACTTTCGAAAAATCCCTCGCAAACTGGAGAACCGATTCATTGATTTCTATCACTTCTTTTGCATGTACTAATTCATCATTAATCGATTCAATTTCGGAAACTCTCTCAAATACTGATCCAGCAATATCACCAACAATTTTAGCAAATTCTAAATCATCTGTGATATACTCTTCACCATTGATAAGTTTCCCAAGTGATAATACTCCGAAACATTTTTCACCATGTCGAATCGGGACAAGAATCTCTGAAGCCATCTCATTTAATAAGTTTAATTCTCGATTTGGCAATCTTGAAGATTTAAATTCGCCGGCATAAATGACAGTTTCTGAGTCAGAAATCCTACTATAAATTTCATCACCAGAAGTTAGATACCAAGCATCTTTTGAAGTGATCCCTTGTGCTGCTACCGCTTCCCATTTTGTACTTTTAGGATTTGTAGATGTTAAGATGACTACAGAGTGACAACCTACTTGTCCAATTAAACTGTATACTAAGTTATCAAAAAAATCTGAAAATTCTTTTGAAGAAGCAATTTCCTTTGTAATCTCAAAGATTGCTTGGTAATTCTCAATTCGTTTTTTGGAAGCCAAATGATAGGACATCGGTGCTGTTCCAAAATCAGATTCATCATCGAATAAAACTTCTTCACCGATTGGAGCAGGATCTTCTTTTGCTGGTCGTAATGGTTGTTTTGCGGCTTCTTTTTTTGCCTCATTTTCCCATTCATCAAAAAGATTCACTTCGGGTAAAGGTACATCAGGTTCAATTAAATCATCGTGATAATCACGATCAATCAAATCGTCACCTAACTCAGGTTCTTTCTCACTGTTTTGTAGTGCAGTTGGTTCTTGCTCTTCTTCAGGTTCTTGAATTTCGGTTTCATGGTTCGAATCATGATCTGATTCTAATTCCGAATCTAAATCTGATGCAACTGGTTCATATGGATTTGATTCTTCATGTAAAGAATCCAAATCATCTTCTAAATTTGAAATTGGATTTTCTTTCCAATCGTCGTGATTTTCACTTAGATCACCAAAGTCTGAATCTGTTAGTTCAGGAATATCACTTAAGTCAAATTCTTCTTCCCCATCAGGACTTGGTAAATCACCAATTTCAGTCGCAAGTGAATCTGAGATTGCCTCATCTAACCAATCCGAGTCGGTGTCTGAAACAGGAATGGATTCGGAAACATTTTGACTTAAAGAAGGATCTTCTTCCCGAAAATGTTCTGCTTTTTTAAGTAAGGATGGTGTCTCTTTTTTTGAAGATGGAGTTTGGGATACTTTTGTTTCCGAAGTTTTTTTAATCTCTTCGGCACGATCAAGGAGTCCCACTTTATAACTCCAGTTCTTTCATCATTTTTTTGTATAACTCAAAGTATTGTGACTTAGAGAATTCTCGAATGACTTCATCAGGTAGATTTCCAAGTAAGTTATCAAGGTAACCGAGAACTTTTTTACGATCACCAACTGATAAATGATCACCACCTGCTTCCGCAAATGCATCTTCCGATTCTTTGTTGGCAGCTGGAGCCGATATATCAGATTTACGTAATTCTTCCAGAGGAGAGAGTTTTCCCTCCATTGCATATTCATCTAAATCCACTTCAAATTCTTCCGAATCATCTGAAGCAAGAGTTGGAGTTCTTACTTCGTGGGAAAGATCATGCGTTAGGTCAAAACTATCATCGATGGTAACATCAGAGGAAAGATCACCAAAATCGGATTCTCCTTCATGTTCCACTAAGTCAATGTCTTCAATTGGTTCTAAGTCAAATTCAGAAGTGGTAGTTTCTTCCGTTGGTTCTAAATTGAAATCAGCAATTGGATCTTCATCAATCTGTTCAGAAAGAGTAAATTCTTCTTCTTCTGGTAAATTAGCAATGTCTTCCAATCCTTCCCCTGGAAGTTCCTCACCGAGGATTGCATCTAAACTTTCTGGCGAAAGTGTGACGTCTTCTTGTTCAATTTCTGCTTCAAGATCAGGCACTCCACCATGTTCCGAGGAATCCTCTTCTTCTTCGGTAGCTGTAATGTTCTCTAACTCTTCCATTGAAAGTGCAATGGATTCGTCTTCTTCCTCTTCTGCCAAAAGGTCAGATTTAGGTGTTAAGTCTTCTTCATATGGAAGTGGTGCGCGGTCTAAACTATCTACTAATTCTTCATCTGAAACTTCTTCAGCCTCAGCTGCAATGGAATCGAGTTCTTCTAAGGAAAGTGCAATTGGTCCTTCCTCTTCTTCCGAAGAAGATTCAAATCCTTCCATTTCACCTTCCAATCCTTCAACAGTTGGTTCGGAAACATCAGATTCAGGTTCGCCAAAATCAAATCCAAAATCATCACCTAAATCAGTGTCCAATTCATGATGTTCTTCTTCAGATTCATCTTCTTCAACTGGATCATTGGCGATGATACTTCCTAGTTCGTCTGCACTTAATGTGATGGATTCATCTTCTATTTCTTCACTGAGCAGATCAGAACTTGTATCGTTCATATCTTCTGCAATTGCTTCACCAGAGATATTTTCCAATTCCTCTAAAGAAAGAGTAAGTGGACCTTCTTCCTCTTCTTCGGCAGTGGTAACATCATCTTCAGCTGGTTCAAACTCGCCACCTAACAGATCAAAACCACTATCCTCTTCTGTGAAACTTGGTAAATCTTCGTGATCATCTGTTGCTAAAAATTCTTCTTCGGAAGCTAATGTTTCTTCTAAACTTGCTTCGCCACCAGCACCGAGTATGCTACCTAATTCTTCATCAGAAAGTGTAAGATTTTCATCTTCTTTGTTATGGCCGAATAATTCTTCTTCTTCTGGGTCAACTAATGATGTGAAACTAGTTTCTTCGTCTACCCCAGGTCCCAAATCGTCTTGAGGGACAAATGTTTCTTCATTGTCGTAGTCTGTTAAATCAAATTGAGGTTTGCCTTCTTCGTCAAAAGCAAGTGTAGTGTCTATCTCTGAATCATCTAAATCAAGATCTAAATCAGAATGTTCATCGATGAGTGCATGTTCTTCGTTATCATCTTCATGGTAGTGTTGATCACGATTTGGTAACCCAGAATGTTCTTCTTCTGGAAGAGAACCTGTGATGTTTTCCAATTCTTCTAATGAAAGAGATATAGGACCATCTTCCTCTTCGTCATGTAATGTAGCTTGTTTTTTGGAAGTTAAAATTCCATCTTCACCATTTAAAATAGATTCAATCTCTTTATCGAGATCAATTAAATCATCATCGAATTCTAATTCTAAATCTTCATCATCCAAATCAATGGATTGTTTGTTTTGTGAGTTTGTTGGCTGTTTCGGATGATGGTCTTTTTCGGATTCTTCTTCGTAATCTGAAAAATCTGCATGTATGTCTTCGTCATGCAAAATGGGATCTTCTTCCCCGAGTAAATTTAAGTCAGAGTCTAAATCAATATCAAGTATATCATCATAATCATCAGATGAAGCAACTAAATTGGATATTGATTCATCTTCATCGTCGAAGGCGGAAATGTCATCTAAGTTTGGTGCTTCAATTCCTGGTGATACATCTAAATCTTCATCACCAATATCAAAATCATCCAAATCTAATGAAAACGAGTCTTCATCGAGTATAGGTTCGATGTTTTCTAGATCTTCGTTTTGATTCTGTTCTTGATCCGCCATTCGCCTCGATTACCGTTTTCCCAATTTTAGTATCTGGCCATCCTCTAACGGTTGTTCCAAGATACTGTCCTCCAGATTGATTTGCGCCCCTGGTAATGTTCCACCAGCGATCCCTATTAAATCGTTTCCATTAGAACCTGCATCTAGTGTATAAATTCCGGGGTTCACTACGGGTCCCTCAATTTTAACACGGATTGGTGCTTCCGAATAGATTCTTTTTCGCAAATCAGGGTTTTCCTTTAAGATCACCAATCCAGACAATATTACAATCAAGAATACCATTCGTCTGAGCCAGATTGGATTCAAAGGAAATCCCCCTCTGGTTTATTTTCGGCAAGAAGGGGGGAAAAAAATTAACGTTCGTGCAGTAAAATGCGAACTTTTGCTTTCTTTAGGAGATTTTCTTTCTCTTTCGAGGTTGGGAGAGATTCTGCTTCTTGTAAGAGCTCGATGGCGTGGTCATGAGTCAAATCGTCTTCAGAATCCCCACCTTCCGTGAGCACTCGGATTTGGTCATTTCTCACTTCACAAAATCCACCATCAATGGCGATTCGGAATTCTTTTCCTGCTGTATGCAACTTAATGAGGCCAAAATCAAGTTGTGACACAAGAGTTGCATGCCCAGGGAGAATTCCAAAATAACCCACAGAACCTGGCAGAATCACTGATTCTGCCTTGCCCTGGTACAGGATTTTGTCCGGCGAGATGACTGTTAAAGTCAGTTCTTTACTCATCCGAATTAACCTTTGAGTTGTTTCGCCGCTTCGATCACTTCGTCAATCGATCCGACCATGTAGAATGCTTGTTCAGGAAGAGTGTCATACTTACCTTCAATGATTCCTTTGAAGGAACGGATGGTATCTTCTAACTTCACATACTTACCAGGTCGACCAGTGAACTGTTCTGCCACGTGGAATGGTTGTGAGAGGAATTTTTCCAAACGTCGAGCACGAGCCACAAGGATTTTATCGTCCTCAGAAAGTTCGTCCATACCAAGGATCGCAATGATATCTTGGAGGTCTTTGTAACGTTGTAAAATTCTTTGTACTTCACGTGCCGTGTTGTAATGTTCTTCCCCTACGATTTGTGGGTTCATGATCCTTGATGTGGAATCGAGTGGATCCACAGCAGGGTAAATCCCTTTTTCAGAGATCGCACGAGAAAGAACTGTAGTTGCATCTAAGTGAGTAAACGCAGTTGCAGGAGCCGGGTCAGTTAAGTCGTCGGCAGGAACGTAGATCGCTTGCACAGAAGTAATGGAACCCCTTGTAGTGGAAGTGATTCGCTCTTGTAATCCCCCCATCTCTGTGGAAAGAGTTGGTTGGTATCCTACCGCTGATGGCATACGACCAAGAAGGGCCGATACTTCAGAACCTGCTTGGGAGAAACGGAAGATATTATCTACGAAAAGAAGGATATCAGATCCGGATTCATCACGGAAGTTTTCTGCCATTGTTAATGCAGAAAGAGCCACACGAAGACGTGCACCAGGTGGTTCATTCATCTGACCAAAACAAAGAACTGTTTTGTCAATTACTCCAGAGTCTTTCATCTCGTGCCAAAGGTCGTTCCCTTCACGAGTTCTTTCTCCCACACCAGCGAACACAGAGTAACCACCATGTTGTTTTGCGATGTTGTTGATAAGCTCTTGGATAAGAACCGTTTTACCAACCCCAGCACCACCGAAAAGTCCTGTTTTTCCCCCTTTGATGTAAGGAGCAAGAAGATCGATTACCTTGATCCCTGTTTCAAAGATCTCAGTTTTAGGTTTAATTTCTTCGTAAGAAGGTGCGTTTCTATGGATAGGAAGTTTTTTCACATCTTTTGGAAGGTCACCCATTTCATCGATGACTTCACCGAGTACGTTAAAGATACGACCCAATGTTTTCGTTCCTACTGGAACTGAAATCGGAGAACCTGTATCCACAACTTCTAAACCACGTTTTAAACCGTCGGTGGATTGAAGGGAGATCGCACGAACTGTGTTGTCTCCAATGTGTTGTTGCACTTCTGCAGTGATGGTAACATCTTTGCCATTTACTTTCGATTGGATTTCTACGGCATTGTAGATCTCAGGCATATGCCCGGAATCAAAACTGATGTCCAATACCGAACCGATGATTTGTTTAATTTTACCTTTATTCATATATACTCCGAAAGACCTTTGTTAGGAGATGGCTTCCGCTCCCCCTACGATTTCTGAAATTTCCTGCGTAATTTTTGCCTGACGAACTCGGTTGTATCCGCGAGTCAGAAGTTTGATCATCTCACCTGCGGCATCCGTAGCTGCTTTCATTGCCACTCTTCGTGCAATGTGTTCGGAAGCTACTGACTCTAGAATGATTTTAACAAAAGTTGTTTTGATCACCATAGGAAGTAGGTTTTCCAAAATAGTTTTTGGATCCGGTTCATACAATACTTCTGGGCCAGAAGATCCTTTCGCATTTGTATCTTCCATTGATAAAGGAAGAACCGTTGTGATCTCTGGTTTTTGATTTGCTGCTGAATAATAATGAGTGGAAATGATTTCAACAGAATCCACCGATTCGTTGGCAAAACGTTCCATAAAATAAGAAGCAAGGTCATTCGCTTCTTTACTTCCGGCTTTGTCATCGATGTTGGTGTAAGAAGTTACCAATTCAACTTTCGCAAATTTAAAGAAAGAGATCGCCTTTTTCCCTGCAGCATGGACTTCTACTTCCACACCTTTTGACTTCAACTCTTCAATACGGTTTTTGACCATACGAAGAAGATTGGAGTTAAAACCACCGCATAACCCACGGTTTGCGGCGATAGCAAGGATAGCAACTTTACGGATTTTGTCCGGCTTCCTTAAGTAAGGGCTGTGGATGATCCCAGCAAGGCTAGACAAAGAAGATACTAACTCGCGTGTTAAGTCAGCGTATGGTTTCGCCGCATTCACTTTGTTAGTGGCTTTTTTTGCCTTAGCCGTGGAGACCATCTCCATGGTTCGAGTGATTTTTCTCGTATTTTTAACCGAGTTAATCCTCTTTTTTATCTCACGCGGTGTCGCCAAGATCTTTCCCCTTAGTTATTCTTTGCTAAAAAATGTTCTACAATCGATTTGATTGTTTTTTGCAGAGCTGCTTCTTGTTTCACTTCTTTGGCAGTTCTGATTTCTTCCAAAATTTCTGCGTGTTGCTCTCTCATTGTTTTCAAAAGGTAAGCTTCGAATTCTCTTACTTTTGCAGTAGGAATTGTATCCATAAAACCTTTTGTTACAGCGAAGATGGAAATCACTTGTTCTTCTACCGGAGTTGGTGAGTTATTTGGTTGTTTGAGAATTTCAAGAACTCGGTAACCACGATCAAGCTGAGCTTGTGTCACTGGATCAAGTTCTGTTCCTAACTGTGCAAACGCTTCTAAGTCACGGAACTGAGCCAAATCTGACTTGAGTGTTCCCGCTACTTTTTTCATCGCTTTGATTTGCGCAGCAGATCCAACCCGTGATACAGAAATTCCCACATCCACCGCAGGGCGAAGACCCGATGCAAAAAGGTTGGATTGGAGGTAAATCTGACCATCAGTGATGGAAATTACGTTGGTAGGAATGTATGCCGAAACTTCCCCTTCTTGTGTTTCGATGATTGGTAGTGCTGTCATGGACCCACCACCAAATTTATCATCTAGCTTCGCTGCTCTTTCAAGGAGGCGAGAGTGAAGGTAGAATACGTCCCCAGGGTATGCTTCACGACCTGGTGGGCGACGAAGTAAAAGTGACATTTGTCGGTATGCTACGGCTTGTTTGGAAAGGTCATCGTAAACAACGAGAGTTGCTTTCCCTTCTTCATACATAAAGTATTCAGCCATTGTCGCACCAGAGTAAGGCGCAATGTATAACATAGGAGCTGGTTCAGATGCGTTAGCAGATACGATGATCGTATATTCAAGAGCACCTTTTTCGCGTAACATTTCGATGGTGGAAGCAACAGTAGAAGCTTTTTGTCCAATCGCTACGTAAACGCAGATCACACCTTTACCTTTTTGGTTGATGATGGTGTCGATTGCGATGGAAGTTTTTCCTGTTCCACGGTCACCAATGATGAGCTCTCTTTGTCCACGTCCAATTGGGATCATCGCATCAATCGCTTTGATACCTGTTTGCATTGGTTCATGAACGGATTTTCTCATCGCGATTCCAGGAGCCGGAGACTCAACTGGTCTTGTTTTTTTCGCGTTGAGTGGTCCTTTTCCATCGATCACTTCCCCAAGAGGGTTAAGCACACGACCGAGAAGTTCTGGTCCTACTGGAACTTCGAAGATTTTTCCCACACGTTTAACTGTGAAACCTTCTTCGATTTTAATATAATCACCAAAGATAACAACCCCAACTGAATTTTCTTCTAAGTTGAAGGCTTGACCTCGAACTCCGTTTTGGAATTCAACGAGCTCTCCTGACATTACGTTTGTGAGTCCGTAAACTCTCGCAATCCCGTCCCCGACTTCGAGAACTGTTCCGACTTCTTCAACTTGAAGGTCTTTCTTGAAGTTTTTAATTTCTTGTTTTAGTACCGACGTTACTTCGTCTGTTTTAATTTTCATTCAAATGCTCCGACTGGGATTTTCTTTTGGAGGAGAGCCTCTCTTGTTCCGGCAAGTTTTGCGCGGATTGAGGCATCGATTAAAAAGTCGTCTATATAAATTTTGAATCCACCAATGAGGGTTGGATCCACTTGTTCGGTGACACGAATTTCACGTCCGAACTTGGAAGTGATGGACTTCGTGATTCGATCTACAGCTTCATTGCCTAATGATTCTTTGGAAACGATACGAAGGGAACTACGATTTTTAAGTCGGTCCACACCTGCACGGTAATCTTCCAAAATATCCTTTAAATAAAGGAACCTGTTTTTACGAACCACAAGTGTAATGAAGTTGGCAACAAATTCTGATGCCTTCCCTTGAACTGACTTTGCGGCAGTTTGTTCTTTCTCAGAAGGATCAACTAACGGAGAAAGAAAATAATGGCGAATCGAATCATCGGAAAAGAAAACATCAACTAAACTTGATAATTCCTCTTCCGTTGACTCAAGTGAGTTAGCTTCCTGAGCTAACTCCAAAAGTGCCGTTGCGTAAACCTTTGAAATTTGGTTCAGACTCATTTTATTTTAAGTTTATCGAGTTTTGCGATCTCTTTTTCGACAAAGGAAGCATAGTCTTCCTTCTTCAATTGTTTCTCCAAGATCTCACTCGCGATGAGAACGGACATTTCCACAATTTGGTTTTGTAACTCAGACAAGGCTCTGCCTTTTGCCAATTCGATTTCTCGAACAGCATTGTCTTTGATTCCCTTTACTTCATTGTGTGCTTCTTCCGTCAATTTAGTGCGGAGAGCAACTGCATCTTTCTTAGCTTCATCGACAATTCTGTGTGCTTCTTCTGTCGCTTTGAAGAGTTGGTCTTTATATTCTTTTAAAGACTTTTCTGCTTCAACACGAAGAGATTCCGCTTTGTTGATATCACCTTGGATGCCGGAAGCACGTTCTTCGAGAGCATGAAGGATCTTGTCCCATGCAAATTTTTTAAGAACGAAGACAACAACTGAGAAAGTGACCAGGGTCCAGATGACCAGACCCGGATTGACTTTCAGCAAATTGAAGCCGGAAGCCGCGAGGAGTACCAAGACTATTGTCCTTGTTCTACTTTAGTGGCACCAGCACCAATTGTTTTGTCAATTGAGCCATTGAGTTTGAGCGCGATAAGAAGAGCGATTACCACTGCGAAAAGTGCTGCTCCTTCAATCATACCTGCTGCTACGTAAAGAACGAGTTGGATCTTTCCCGCTGCTTCTGGTTGGCGGCTAATGCTTTCTGCCACTGATCCACCAATTCTACCAATACCGATTCCTGCACCAAGTAATGCAAGTCCTGCTGCGAGTCCTACTGCGATGTATCCTAAACCGAATTCCATTGTTTTCGTTTCACTCCTGTGTGTTTTATAATATAAATAAAACCAATGTTAATGTCTATGCATCACAGTTCCGATGAACACGGTTGTGAGCAGTGAGAAAATGAACGCTTGTAGAAATGCTACAAGAAGTTCTAAAAAGTAGATGAGCACTGAACTGAGAACAGAAACAGGTGCAATCATCCAACTTTCACTCATAAAGATAAACCCAAGTAAAGCAAGGATCATAACGTGTCCTGCTGTCATGTTGGCAAGTAACCTCATGGTTAATGCAAACGAACGGGCAATGTGAGTGACGATAAACTCTAAAACCCACATGAGTGGCCAAAGAGGGAGAGGAACTCCCTTAGGAACCGCATGAGCTACGAAGGAGATCCCTTGGTAAGTAAATGCTGTTCCGTATATCGTAAGTAAGGTGATAGATGCAAGAGAAAGAGTCACACTGATGTCACCTGTGGGCGTGATCCCAGACCAAATCTCTCCAAACGTATGAAGGGAATGTGGTGTGTGTTCGAAAACGCCAAGTGCGACTAGTCCGTCTGAAACTGCGACAGTCAACTCCCCAATCGATGGGATCAGACCAAACAAGTTACAGAATAAAATAAAGAAAAACAAAGAGAAGATGTAGTGGTAGTAAGAATGTCCATGGTGATCCAGAGAGGAATCCACAACATTTTCTTTTAAGTAACTCACAAAAGCCTCTACACCCGATGTGAGTTTGTTATGCACTTTTTTCGGGTTTTTAGAGATGAGGTTTGCTGCAGGGATAAAGATGATGAACATAAAAAAACAAGCGATCCACATCATGGTCACTCGTTTGGTGATGTGTAAGTCGATTCCACCAACATAGTGGTATTTGACACCGTCATGGTTTACGAAAACATCATGATTTTCAGCATCAAATCCAGGTTGGCCTTCTGTAACGATTGTACCACCAAAGTTCAACGGGAAGATAGGGGCGTCACCTAAGTGGTGTGCCATCACTTCGCTGAAATCGAAGCCCTCATCAGAGCTGTGCCCTTCCGAATCGTTTGCAAAAACATTCGTAAAACTAAGGGAAAAAACTAATAAAAATGATAAAAAAAACCGATATTTAGACTTATTTTCCACTGAAATAGCTCGCAAATACAAGGAAAAGAAGGTGGACGAAATAGGCAATTAAAAATCCAGAAGTTGCCTCAAAAGGGTACTCTAACACCTGGAAAGTTGTCAAAATGCCCAAATTCAGAAAAAAGGAGAGAAATACTGTGAAAAGAGGGAAGCCACTCTCTGACAATGCAGGGATTTTGCGTGGTAAAAATCTTAATTGTAAGATGACCATTTGCACAGAAAAGGAAATGGCACCTCCCAGATAAAATAGAATTCGAAATCCATCTTCCACCAAACTAGCCGTTAGCGGGAGACTTAGAATGAATAAAAGAAATAAGTAGGCAAAATAATGAAAATGGAACCGCCTGAGATTGATTGAGTTTAGATCCATTCTTTCAGATTGTATCGGGAGGGTTTTGGGGGCAAGTCGGTTTGGAGGGGATTGGAAAGTATAGTTCCCCGCCCGTATTGAACTGGGTGGGGTTATCCACCCGCCACCCAATGGCTTCCATATATCATATGTTTGCTGGTTTGTAATGAAGGAATCGATGATCCCAATTTTTTAATTCCAAAAAGTTCGTATTTCGAACATGGTGCAGCTGAGTTTTTGATTAGATACGGATACATTATGTTTCCAATTTCGAATTGGAGAAAATTTCAACGGAAATATGACTCATGACAAAACCTTAAAAACGAATGTGGAGAGATTGGATCAGTGAATGAACTGACTTCCTTCACAACCAATTGTAAGTTTAAAATTTCGATGGGTGTTATTTGTAATCTTTTCCAAACTCATCTAGAATCGTTTTTAATTGCATCGCTTGGCTTTCTTCGATTCCGGATAAACAGAAAATTTGTTCTGGAATAGTCTTCGCCTTTTCACGGAGAAGTTTTCCATTTTTTGTAAGCGTCAAAACAACAACCCGTTCATCTTCTAAACTTCTTGTCCTTTGTATTTGACCACTTTTTTCTAATCTTTTAAGAAGTGGGGTCAATGTTCCTGAATCCAGTTGTAACCTTTCTCCAAGTTTAGTGACTGTAATTTCTTTTTCTTCCCACATAACAAGCATAACTATATATTGTGGATAAGTTAACCCTATGTCCGCAAGAAGCGGACGATAGAGTTTCATCAATCGATGCATAGATGAATACATCGAAAAACAAATTTGATTCTTTAATAAAAGAACCTCTTCTTTGGATGTCTTAACCTTGGACAAGTTTCTCAATATCCTTTTCTATTGCTTCTGGTTTCGTGATTGGAGCATATCGCTTAACAACGTTTCCATTTTTATCAACTAAAAATTTTGTGAAGTTCCATTTAATATCTAAAGAACCAAAGATACCAGGAGCATTTTTCTTTAAGTGTGAATATAGAGGATCAGTATTTGGTCCATTCACTTCAAGTTTGGAAAAGATTGGAAAAGTTGTTGAGAATGTCTTCTCACAAAAAAGTTTGATCTCAGCATCAGAACCAGGTTCTTGTTCTCCAAATTGGTTACAAGGGAATGCCAAAACCTCTAAGCCTTTTCCTTTCCAACGATCATATGTTTCTTGAAGACCTTTGTATTGAGGAGTGAAGCCACACTGGCTTGCTGTATTCACAATTAACAATACTTTATCTTTAAATTGTTCCATCGGGATCTCTTCGGATCCTCGTTTCACCTTGATTTTGTAAAATTCTTCTGCCATTTTTTCCCTCGTTCAAATATTAGATTGTGCACAATTTAATTTTGTTCAATCTTTTTACGAAAACGTTTCCATAAATTTATGACTTTTTTTGCCAATACCGCGCGAATTTAGTATCCCCGCCCTCATTTGGGTGGGGAACTACACCCGCCTCCCAATACCATCCACTTATCATAATCCAAACCAACCGGCAAACCTGTTCGCTACTTGTTCGATTTTTCTTAAAAAAAGTTCATCTTAATGCGATTTTTACTCGCTTTCATACTCTAGTCATTCCAAATAATACGAATTTTATTTCGGAAATTGAATCTAGTAACTTTGGAGTTATTTATGAATTTACCACTGGTCTTAAGGCCTGTATTCCTTTGTTTTCTCTTTTTTCTGCCCTCTCTCCTTATGGCAGATGCAGAAATACCAACACCAAACCCAATCGATAAATCCGATACCACTTGGATGTTGATTTCTTCTGCATTGGTTTTTTTTATGATCCCTGGACTTTCTTTGTTTTATGGAGGAATTGTCAGATCCAAAAACGTATTATCCACGATGATGCATAGTTTTGTTGCGATGATTGTAATGACATTACAGTGGACAATTTTTGGTTATAGTTTTGCATTTTCAGGTGAGAATCCATTTGTAGGAAATTTTGATTTAGCTTTTTTGGATGGAATTAACATTGATTCTACGAAAGGTACAATTCCTACATACGTACATTTTTTGTTCCAAGGTATGTTTGCTTTGATTACGCCAGCCTTAATCTCTGGAGCAATCGCAGAACGAATTAAACTCTCAGCATACATTCTATTTATACTCGTTTGGTCAACGTTAGTTTATGATCCAGTTGCACATTGGGTTTGGGCAGATTCAGGTTGGTTATTTAAAATGAATGCCTTAGATTTTGCAGGTGGAACTGTTGTGCATTTAATTTCGGGTATTGCTGGTTTATCAGCTGCAATTGTAATAGGAAAACGAAAAGGTGATGCAGGTCTACTCACCCATCCCAATAACATGACGTATACATTACTTGGTTCCGGTTTGTTATGGTTTGGTTGGTTTGGTTTTAATGCTGGATCTGGCCTTGCTGTTAATGGACTTGCAGCACGTGCTTTTTTAGTAACTTTAATTGCTCCTGCAGCGGCCGGTGCAAGTTGGTTACTCATCGAATGGTATCATACAAAAAAAGCGACAGCACTCGGAGCGGCATCAGGTATTGTTGCAGGATTAGTTGTCATCACACCTGCTTCTGGTTTTGTAGGAGTCAAAGGAGCCCTTATTATGGGTTTACTTGTTTCACCTATTTGCTATTTGGCGATTCTATTAAAAGGTAAACTTAAGTATGATGATACCCTAGATGCATTTGGTATCCACGGTGCTGGTGGAGCATTTGGTGCCATTTTAACTGGTATATTCGCATTGGAATTAGCTGAAGGGATGACATTCGAAAGCCAAATGATGGCTCAGCTTATCAGTGTGATTGCTACTGGTTTTTATTCTTTTGTCGTCTCATACCTCATAGCATTTGTAATTGAGAAAACAGTTGGCTTTAGAATCGAAGAAGATAAAGAAATCACTGGTCTCGACCAAGAGATTCATGGTGAAAAAGGATATGATATAAGGTAATCAATATGAAATTAGTAATAGCAATTATACAACCACACAAATTAGAAGAAGTAAAAAACGAATTAACTAAAAACGAAATTTACCGTTTAACAGTGAGTGATGTGCAAGGTTATGGCCAACAAAAAGGGAAAACAGAAGTATTTCGCGGACACGAATACCAAGTGAACCTACTTAGAAAAGTTCGTTTGGAAATTGCCGTGAACGATGAATTTGTAAAACCAACAGTCGATGCGATATTAAAAGCAGCTAAAACTGGACCGGAAGGTAAAATTGGAGATGGTAAAATTTTCGTAATGCCATTAGAAGAAGTGATCCGTATCCGAAGTGGCGAACGAGGGAATAAAGCCATCTAATGTCAATTGTAACTCCCATAGAAAAAATCCCAATTCTATGGGAGTTTTGCTTTATGTTTTAACTAATTCCAAAATGTATTCTTGGTTTGACTTTCCACCTGGAACAAATGGATACACTCCCCAATCGGATGGAATTTTGATTTCCACAAAAGCGGGTCCATCATACCCTAATAAAGTCTCTAATTCAGAATCATTTTGATCTTTTTCCCAAACCATGTAAGGAATTCCAAACGATTCACTTAACACCGCGAAGTCGGGGTGATAATGGAATTTAGAACCAGAATAAACATTTCCATAAAACAAATCTTGTTGTTGTTTTACTAAGCCTAAATGTCCATTATTCATCAAAATGATTTTTACATTTAGACTTTCTTCTCTGAGTGTCGCCAACTCTTGTAAATTCATCATAATCGATCCATCACCAGTAAAACAATAAACATTTCTAATTGGATTCGCTAAAGATACACCGATCGATGTAGGTAAACCAAAACCCATTGTTCCTTGCCCACCAGAAGTGATCCAAGTATTTGGATTTGGAAATGGATAATATTGCGCCACCCACATTTGGTGTTGCCCAACATCTGTTACGACAAAATGTTCTTCGTTGGGAATGATGGAAGCAAGTGACCTGATCAATTCTTTTGCTGGATGGATTTCTGGATTTTTTTTCCAAATCTCTATTTGTTTACCAACTGATTTCTCTATGGTTTCATTGCCTATTCCTTTGGAATATTCAAATGGATCTAGGAATAAAAGCTCAATTACGTCAGTAATATCCGATTGAAAACTCAAATTCGGTTTTCTAATTTTCCCAATCTCATTCGCCTCAATATCAATATGAATGATCTTTGCATTGGGACAAAAGGTATCTTTGTTTCCAATCGCACGGTCATCAAAACGAACACCAATGGCGATGAGTAAATCACAAATACCCAATGCCTCATTGGCTGCAACTGTTCCATGCATTCCCATCATACCCAAAAACAAAGGATCATTTTTTTCAAAAATACCAAGACCCATAAGAGTTGTTACCACTGGGATTTGGTAGAACTGAACCAATTCTCGTAATCGTTTGTATTCTTTTTTGGCTCCTCCTCCAATGTAAAACAAAGGGAATTTTGCATTTGATACATTCTCTTTCCATTCCTCTAAAAATGAATCTAAAGATTTCGTGTGATCGTATTGCAGTGGAATTTGGTTTTCTATGTTAAAACAATTGGAAGGATCTACCTCATCCAAATGATTCTCGCTCAATGGATCCTCATTTCTTATGATTATCTTGGTTTGGACATCCTTAGGTAAATCAATCCAAACAGGACCTTTTTTCCCTTCGGATGCAAAGGAGTAAGCCTCTTCTAAAACATTTGGGACCAAATTTGGATCTCCAATGGAATAAACTTTTTTTACGATCGAAGAAACGATACGTTCTGTATCTAATTCTTGGAAGGCATCAGTTCCTTTTAAGTGAGTGGGTACTTGGCCGGAAAACACTAACATAGGAACAGAATCTCGATGAGCATCAGCTACTGCTGTGATGAGATTGGCAACACCTGGACCAGAGGAAACAAATACGACACTCACCTCGCCTGTGCTTCTTGCCATCCCTTGAGCGATAAATCCAGCTCCCTGCTCATGCCTTGCAAGGACATGTTTGATGTTTGATTCCGCCAAACTTTCGTATAATGGCAAGATAGTGCCACCAGGAACACCCGAAACCAATTGGATGCCCTTTGATTCTAAAAATTGTATAATGTATTGACTTACGGTGATTTTTTCCCACATAACAGGTCTCCTCTAGTAGTTTCCCCGTCGACTTTTGCTTTCTGTCGACCGAGGAAACAAAGGGAGATTATGACAGAAAGCTAGGTATGTATGGGGAAAGGACGACGACTAGAACGAGGGTTGTGAGGACATAAGAAGGCATTCCCATTTCTAAACTGGAACTGTTTCCAATTGAGTTTGATAATGCCATAGTTTCCATATTCTAATTCTTTTATTGATCCACCGATTGTTTAGTCAAGAATTTTATTGGTAGTGGATTCACTCATTTTCTTTGGCTCGTTTGATGAGAGAATAAAAAGCAAAGGCAAAACCCAAAAAAAATCCAACGAGTAACCAAAGTGGTTCTGATTGTAAATACCCATCTAAGTAATACCCCCCGATCACAAAAAAAACAATCGAGGATACAAATTCAAAACCTGCCCCTGCCATGGCCAAAGGAGATTTATCTCCTTTACCTGGGGGAGTTTTTTGGGGTTCGTTTGTCACTGTAGGATACGACCAATACGATCAAACCTTACACTTAGTCTCCAAAGTCGATAACGTAGTGTTCTTTCGATCCAACCAAATCGAGATTCATCACCTAAATAACGGGCATTATGTGAAGAAAACACTTCGGAGTAATGGCAACGTCTTTCAAGTGCATCACCATCATATCGTTCTGCGACTTCAGGACCTTTTTCTGCTAATTCTTGTCCATCTTTGTATTCACATGTAGCATCTTTCCAATCGATGGAAAAATAAATGATAAGAGCTTTACCTAAAATATCTTCTCGTTTCACAAATCCCCAAGCACGAGAGTCATGAGAATCATCACGGTTATCTCCCATCACCATATACTGGCCTTCTGGAATTTCACAACCATGTAAAAAATCACAATACTCAAAGATATGAGCTCTTCGATCGTCCTCAAATCCTTCTAAGATGTAATGTTCAAATCCAGGTTTGACTTCCTTAAAAAGTGCTCTTTGTGTAGCTTCCAAATTATCTAAATCGGAAAGTTCTTTTCCGATTGGAACTTCTTTTGGTTCATAGGATTTAAATTCAGTAGCACCCTTTTCTTTGTACTCAATGAGTGCAAAGTGTACTCTACCTCTGTCTTTTGTTTCGATGAATTTTCTTGTGATACGGATGGTATCACCTGGTAACCCAACAACACGTTTGACAAATCGTTTGGCAAAAATTCCAGAACGAGACTCTTCTTGTCCAAGAGCAGTTGCTGGTGGGATAAAGGTGACAATGTCTCCTCGTTTTGGGTCATCAATACGGAAGAGTTCTTTTTCTGTAAATGGCATGCGAAAGGAATAACGCATTTTATTCACAAATAAAAAGTCCCCAATTTTTAAGGTAGGGATCATCGATCCTGATGGGATATTATTTGCATCTAATATGGAGGATTTAAATGCAAAAACGAGGACAACAATGATTCCAAAGGAAATTCCAGAGGCTGCTGCCCCTTCCTTTTCTGGTTCTTTGGATTCTGGTTTTGGCGAAGACTTGAAGATAGAAGAGAATAATCCCATAGTTCGAAGCTATGGAATTGGAATTTTCTGTCAAGAAAGGGGGAAAAAAAGCGCAAAAGACTTGTACTATTTTCGGGAATCGACGATACCATACATGGAGATCTTCTGCTTATGGAAACATCAATCCGTGGATTACGTAATACCCTACTTGAGATGAAGAAAAACTATTCTTTTGTCTGTGTAAAAACGGGAACCGAAACAGAAGATATGGGAGCGGAAGAAATTGCGCTCTTAAAAACAATCACTTCAGGGATTTTACCTCTTTATGTGAAAATTGGTGGGCCAGAAGCAAGGAATGATATCCGCATTTGCCAAAGGATTGGGGTTTCAGGAATTTCTGCGCCTATGGTGGAATCTGAATATGCGTTAAAAAATTTCATCCAAACGATGAAAAACCTCCTCACTCCTTCTGAATTTGAATCTTATAACAAATCCATCAATATGGAAACCATCACAGGTTACCGCAATCTTATGGATATCTTTGATTCTCCTTCTTTCCAGGAACTAGAGCAAGTAACAGCCGCTAGATCTGACTTAAGTGCGTCCATGGACAAAAAACCAGATGATAAAGAAGTGACCCGTGTTGCAAAAAAAATCATCTCAGAAGCAAAGAGCCGTGGAAAAAAAACGTCGGTTGGTGGGACAATCACCAAAACCAATTTTGAACTGATTGCAAATGAGATCCAACCTGATTTCATCAATTCGAGACACATCATGGTGGATACAAAAGAAGCGATGAAAATTGGTGCAGCCGATATCGCTGAATGTATGTTAGTATTTGAAATGGACTTATTCGAATTTTTCTCTAAAACTTTCCCTGAAAAAGGATATTATTACCGTAATCGAGTTGAAATCAATAGAGAACGAATCGGAGAAAGAAAAGTCTTGTACTTCATTCGATAAGTGGTTTATTTATTTTTTCTTTTTAGTTTAGTTACCTCCTTTCTTTTTGTTTCTCCTAAACACTTACATGCCCCCTTTCAAAAGGGGGTATCTCTTTTTTTAATCCTTCTATTCCTATTCCATTATTGGAAAAAGAAAAAAGAGTTTCAGCTAGATCGTTCGAGTCAAAGTGGAATGGCTTGGTTAAACCAAACCAAAGTCCTTCCTTATCTTGTTGGGGTGAGTGGATTCTGTTTTCTCATCACAAGTTCCTTCCATGCCTACGGGCTCACCCATTTTTTTGCGGACTCATTTTTATTGCACGATGCTGACTACGTAGGAATCTCCGATGTATTACTCTCGTTCGTGAAAGGATACGGATTTCAAAGCCATTATTATAGTGATACCGTAAATGGTAGTTACTTAAACCATCACTTTGCTCCCGGGATGGGTTTCCTTTCACCTTTTGTGAAGTGGATTCCCAATCGATATGGACTTGCCGTTGGTGTATTTTTATGTTACCAACTGACAACGATTTTATGGTTATATTGGGCATATCTAGTATCCCAAAAGAACAAACAATCAATCGATTTGAAGTTTTTAGTGATATGGGTGGTTCTTACGAATCAATTGTATTTATATCGGATTGGTTCCAGCTATCATTTTGAAATCCTTGTAGTCCTCTTTGGTTGTTTCTTTTTTTACCAATGGGAAAAATACAAAACTCTCCTTTTAGAAGGTGGAACCAAATTCACCAAACAATTGTATTTGATAGGTTTATTTCTTCTCCTATTCCTCTTGCAAAAAGAAGACATTGGTTTTTACCTCTGTTTGTTTTTCCTTCCGATTTTTCTAAATTCTCTTTTCCATTTGTTTCGTAACCATTCTCTCAAAGGAATTTTGGATGCCCAAGAGAACCGAGACTCCTTCCTTATCTTTGGGATTCTTCTCGTAACCGTTTTGTATCTAGGTTTTGTTTTTTTCCTTTTCCCGATCCTAAATGGTTCCCATTCGATTTTTGGTTGGTCTCAAGTTTTGAGACAAGAGTATCACTCCTCATTCAAACAAGTGACAGGTATACCGAAATCCATCCAAATTTATTTGGAACTTCTGATGAGTACGGGACTTGGAATCATACAACTTGTTCCCGAACTCCTTGGCATCAGTTTGATTTACCTAACCCATGTATTCTCCACTAGGCCTTGGCACCATGAAGTGTATTCGTATTATAGTTATTCACTCCTTCCTTTTTTACTCTACGGTGGGATCTTATGGCTTAAGTCAAAAAAACAAATTTCCCTTCCGATTGTTTTTCTCATCTTAGCTTGTTTGTTTTGGAAAAACTCGATGGACCAAAATTTCCCACTCGAAGCCCAATTAGAAAAAAATTTGTATGATCCCAAAATACAATCACAAGTCATCGAAGACTTACCACATGCCAATGGAATTTTACAAACTGAGGCGGCTAAAGTTTTAAGTAACAGAACCAATCAAGCAACAGAACAAATTGTATTTTCCCAATACAATCTTTCCTTTTTTATCAATGACAAGGTGACACTCTATCCGCTCGAACAATTACGCAATGGAAAGGAAATTTGCGACCAAACAAAGATTTGTTATGTGGTATTGGCACCTGAGTTTACAGATACGATTCTTTGGCCGAAACAACGAATTCTCGATACCTTTGCAGAGGCAAAAACTCTTAACGATCAGAAAATATGGCAAGGAAAACAAATAGAGGTTTGGGCCCTCTCGAAGTAAAATCGGAAGTCTATCTTCCATCCGAAACTTGGGTTTCGCGGAACAAACAATCTATGAAATCAAAAGAATCTAGTGAGAAAATAGATAACCTATTTTATTTGTATATTTTATCAATTGGATACATTTACGAAACAATATGAAAGACTTCGTATCCATTGTCTCTTTTTTCGATACGGATTTGTCCTTCTAACACCAGTTTTTGGATGATGCTATAGACAAGACCAAGTGCTGTTGGTAAGTGACCACCATTATGCACTTTTTTCCCAATCGCCGCTTCCATTAATACTTTTAAGTCGGATTTCCCTTCCCGTAACCTTCGTAATACCCCTTTCTCTAAGATACTCAGAGTTTTTTTCACAAGAGTAATCGTTTTTTTGGGATCTTCAATTTCGCTCCCATGAGCAGGCAACATCCGTTTGATGGGTTCTTCTAATAACTTAGATAGTGTAAAATAATAATCCCCTAAGTTCCCATCCATCTCAGAATAAATGGCTGTGAGGTTTGCAATGATGAGGTCTCCTGAAAAATAAACCCCTGCCTTTGGATCAACTGGAGTGATATGGTATAAATTATGACCTGGTGTGTGTAAAAACCGGAATAGCTTTCCGCCTAACTCTAAACTGTCATTATGATCAATTGCCACATCTATGCGTAAAACTGGATCCCCTTTTTTGGTTTCTCCAAACTTACTAAAAAACTGACGCCAACCTTTTCTAGATTCAGCCAAAATGCGATCGAGTTCATCTTTGTCACCAAAAGCTTTGTGGAATAAATCTTCTGTGGCTTCTTCAAAGAGTAACATTGATTCCAAATAATTCCCAACTCCATCTGCCATGGCACGGTATCCATAATAGGTTACATTTTTGGCATAGGATTTAAGAACTAAGGCTGATGATATATGATCCAGGTGGTTGTGAGTGTAAATGATATGACGGATGTCTTTGAAAGAAAATCCCTTGGTTTTTAGGGATGCTTGTAACATCGGAATGGATTCGATGTAACCTGAATCAATCAGGGTGAGTCCGTCGTTTCCTTCATACAAATAGATGTTATTTGGTGCGTAAAAAGGTTGGGGCAAAACAATTTTGAAGATACCATCCCCAATGTCCTCCATCTCAGGAATTCGTTTAGGGATGGTTACTTTCAAAGTTTCACCTTATGGTTGTTTTTTGATGATCAATCTTCTTTCAATTTCGAAGATTTTTTCTGGGATTTTTTCTTTTCCCAATTTCTTTTTGTCGTTCTCTTTGAGGAAAAGATCCGCACCAAATTTATCCAATGCATCATTTGCTTTGATGTTTTTCAGACCGATAAATTGGATTTGAACTTCTCCCGCTGGGATTCCGTATTCTGTTCCTTTGTCTTCTGTTGTGAGGATACGAGAAATACAAGTTACCGTATCACCAGAGAAAGCAGGTTGTGTATGGTATCCTTCTGTGAAACCAAGTTCCCAAATTGCGTTTTCGGAAATATCACGAGATGCCATACCAGCTAACCAACCAAATACGAGTCCACCATACACCACTGGTTCTCCACCCATTGGGCCTGAGATTCCTGCAGAATACAATTTATCATAATGAAGTGGGTGTGTGTTTCCTACTCGGTAGGTCCATTGGTAGTGTTCGTCTGTGATCGTTCTACCGTTTTGGTGCACGTAAATTTGACCTGGTTTGAAGTTTTCAAAGTAAGTATGCCCCCAAGTGACATCTTTCATTTCTGTTGGGAATTTGAGATTTGGAAGTTTGAGTGCAGGAGTTTTGGACTCAGGAAAAAAAGCAGAAGCATCACCAGGTTTTGGATTTCCTTTCGGTTTTCCATTGGACTGGTAAATCATGATCTTACGTTCGTACTGTAACACCACTTCGTTTTTTTGGTTGAGGCAAAGAGTTCTCACACTTACGATTCCTGGTTTATCAGGCCCTTTGTCATCGACTGCCAAAATTTTTGTGCGAGAAGACAAGGTATCACCAGGATACACTGGCATTAAAAATTGTGCGTTGTAATAACCAAGGTTTGCAAGCGCCTTTTCACTGTTATTCTGAACACCAATAGAAAGTGCTAAGTTAAACACCATGAGTGGGTGGACAAGTAGGTCTTGGAACCCATGTGCCTTTGCATATTCACTGGATAAGTAAAGTGGATTGGCATCCATAAACACAGTGGCAAATTCTTGGGCAAAACTTCTGTCGACTGTGAATTGGCGAGGGTGAACGTAAATATCACCGACATTGAATTCTTCGAGGTATCGTCCGTAGATGTTCTTCTTGATGTCAGAGAGAGAGGCAGGGGTTTTGGGAGCTAACTCACCAAAGGGGGACACTGATTTTTCGACCATGGGAATTCCTTTTTCGAATGGGATAGGACTAATTTTCCAAGAGAGGTCCTACAGAAAACGATTTTTCCAGCTCATCCGGTCGCTCGTTTGGCGTATTCCTCCTTCCAAGCGCTGTGCCAAAGGTACCATTCTTCCCGAACCGCACGGTACCTTGTCAAATCACTGCGCACTTCTTGCATCAGTAATTCCAATTCTTCCACTCGGCGAAAAAGTCGTAAGGTCAAAGCCTCCCACTCTTCCTGGTTCTCTGCCATCCATGGTTCCATAATTTATCTATCGGCGGATCTTTTCCGTAAAATGTTGCTTTTTTAGTCCTATGCGCATTCGATTCATGGATCATGAGCTTTGTTTTCCCGACAGAAGATTCCATTCCCGCTGCTTACCGCATCTCACCCATCCACCAAACCAAATACCTTCTCGGTGGCGAAATTCTGGAGTGGAAGGGAGAAACACAAATCGTCAAGTCTCCGATTTTTCTCGAACGGAATGGCAAATTGGAACAAGTGGTTCTCGGTTCTTACCCAAGTTTCGATGAAACACAAAGTCTAAAAGCACTCGATGCCGCAGTGAAAGCTTACAACCACGGAACAGGTGTTTGGCCCACTTCCACACCAGAGGAAAGGATTTTGGCAGTGAACCATTTTGTTTCCCTCATGAAAGAAAAACGAAACCAAATCATTTTACTTCTGATGTGGGAAATTGGAAAAACGGAAAAAGATGCCACAAAAGAATTTGATCGCACCATCGAATACTTAGAAGACACAGTCGATGCACTCCGAGAGCTGGAATCCAATTCTTCTAAATACATACAAGAAAGTGGACTCATTGCCCAAATCAAACGTTCCCCTTATGGAGTGGTTTTGTGCATGGGGCCATTTAACTACCCGTTAAACGAAACTTTTTGTACCTTAATCCCTGCAATCCTTATGGGAAATACAGTTGTTTTCAAACCCGCAAAGTATGGTGTATTGCTTTTAGAACCACTCCTCGAATGTTTCCAAAAAGCCTTTCCCCCTGGTGTGATCAACACTGTCTATGGTGATGGGGCCAAAGTCATTTCACCCATTATGGAATCAGGTAAAATTGATGTGTTTGCTTTTATTGGTTCGAGCCAAACTGCAAATCTCATCACAAAAAAACATCCCAAACTCAACCGCCTAAGGTCTGTTCTCGGACTCAATGCAAAAAATCCTGCCATTATCCTTCCCGATACCGATTTAAAAACAATGGTTCCTGAAATTATTTCGGGATCCTTGTCATACAATGGACAACGGTGTACCGCACTCAAAATCCTTTTTGTCCACAAAGATATCTTAGATGAGTTTACCAAATTGTATTTGGAAGAATTTTCCAAATGGAAAGCAGGAATGCCTTGGGAAAAAGATGTTAACTTCACTCCGCTCCCTGAAGAAGGAAAAACCAAATGGCTAAAAGAACTTTTGGATGATGCAATACAACATGGGGCAAAGATCTTAAACCAAGGTGGTGGGGGAATTATAGAATCCTTTATGACACCTGCCATCCTTTCACCCGTCTCACCTAACGCTCGTCTGTATCACGAAGAACAATTTGGACCACTTGTTCCGATTGTCCCATTTACACACATTGAAGAACCAATGGAATACATCATCAATTCGAATATGGGCCAACAAGCAAGTGTGTTTGGGGAAGACCCAAAAACGATTGGAAAACTCATCGATACCTTGGTCAACCAAGTGGCTCGTGTGAATTGGAATGCACAATGCCAACGTGGACCTGATGTGTTTCCATTTTCAGGAAGGAAGGATTCAGCAGACGGAACCCTTTCTGTTTCCGATGCCCTACGTGTTTTTTCCTTACGCACAGTGGTGAGCTTAAAGGACACGGAAAGGGGACGTAATCTTCTAGGAGATGTACTGAGGACAAAAAGTTCCCGGTATCTCTCAGAAGAATTTCACTTGTAAGTCCTCTACTTTTCTCCGATCATTGAGACAGGGGAATCCCTAATTTGTTTTAATAGGGAAAGAGGGAGGAAAATGTACAAACAGATTGTTCGAATGATTTCCTTCCTTGTTGCCTTGGGATTCCTTTCCTGTAATCCAGTCAAAGGACGTGATGAGTACCTCTTAACCCTTGTCAATGGTTTGACAACGACCTCTGTTACAAATTCGTTTTCGATCGGTCCGTCTTCTAAAATTAATGTGACAAGTGCGAGTGTTGTGTTAACGTACGGAACATCACAAACATTCGGAATTTCACTTGGAGTGGTTCCTACGTCGAACGTTACAATCAATTTAGCATTCGATACAAGTAAACTTTCGATTGATGGTAATGTCACGACACCACTTACCTCTTATTTAACATTTACACCTGCAAATTATAATACTCCACAAACAATAACTTTAGCATCTCTTGCCACAACACCTACGACTTCAAGTTTATCCGTTTCTTCTTCAAGTGTAGATACAAATTTTAATAACATCACAGGTAGTATTGCAATTCGACATAGAGTTATGTTCTATACCGGAAGTTCCTTTTTAATGAAGCAAAGTGATGTGGCCCCAAGTTTGTCTCCCTATGCTGGATTTCCGTATACATCCTGTTCTGTGAGCCCATCACTACCACCAGGTCTTAGTTTGAATACATCTTCCTGTGTGATTTCTGGCACACCAACTGCGACACAAGGTAGCATAAACTATACTGTTAGTGCAACGAATGGAACTATATCCGATACAGAAACCATATCGATTCAAATTCAAACAACTGTTTATAAAGTCTTTGTAACTGCGTCCACGTATAACGGAAATTTAGGAGGTATTTCAGGAGCTGACACGAAATGTGGTTCAGATGCCAATAAACCGTCAACAGGAACTTATAAAGCGATGTTAACTACCGATAGTGGTGCAAGGCGAGCGTGCAATGGTTCTGCAAATTGTACTAATGCTACAGAAAATACGGATTGGGTATTTCAATTCGGTCGTAATTATATACGTGCCAGTGATTCTGCTTTTTTATTCACACCAAACTCTGCCGGAATTTTACCAGCAAGTTCAAATACCTTTTCAAACCCATATACAATGTCTCATGCATTTGATTCGGGAACTCTGAAAACATATTGGACTGGACTCGCATTCCCCAACTCTAATTGGCAAGCAGCTACCGCTCAACCTACCAATACATGTTCGAATTGGACGAGTGGGGTAGCAACGCCAACACCAAGCCAAGGAGGGAGAATCGGTAATTCGAATGCAACAAATTACACGGCTTTTCGAAATGGATCTGGTGGAGTTTCTTGCGATACACTTAACTATATTGTCTGTGTCGAACAATAATCCCAAACGTTTCCGCCAAATCCTGTTGATGAATCTTTGGATCATCCGAAAACAAAACCAATTCGAGTTTTAAAAACAATTCCACCTCGTATTTTCTTCTCGCTTTCTTAAAAATTTCCATTACACTTACCCACCGTGATCCAAATCCTTATCAATTCTCTTGCTGGTAAAACCGTATCCCTCACCCAAAAAACAACAGATTCCTTGTTAAAAGGAGTTCAATTTCTAGTCAAAGGAAGTCTCTCTTCCACGGGCGATGGATTGGATTTACTCTCCAATGCTTTTTTTTATAAACCTGAATGGAGAGATGCCCTCCAAAAACTCGGCGTACAAGTGAAGGACAAAGGTATCCGATCCAATGAAGAGCTCCAAAAAACAATCGAACTCACAAACCAAGCCTTTGACAAAGCACTCTTCAAAGTAGAACTCACAGCAAAAAAAAGTGATGATATGGTGTTTGATAACCGTATGGTCTCAAGTATATTAGGAAGTTCTCATAACCAAAAATTCAAACTCACAAAAATTGATATGAGTTTTCGAACCTTCGGTAAAGACATCACTGCAAAAGAAACCATCACAGAATACCTAAACTCAGGCAAAACAAAATCTGTCTTATTTTTACCGGGACTTTTTACGGACGAAACAGTTTGGCAAGAACAAACTGTCGAATACAAGAACAGGAAAATTACCTCTCCAGGCCTTGCTACGGAACTTGCGGAATGCGGATACTTCTCATTTTATCTCAGATACAACCATGGTCTACCCATCCATGAAAATGGAAAAAAACTCATGCACTTACTAGATGTATTTTTTGAAGAAAACAAAGAAATCCATCCAGACATCATCTGTTATAGTTTGGGTTGTTTGATTTTTCGATCCTGTATGTACCATGCAAAATTAGAAAACAAACCTTGGATTACAAGACTTGGGAAAATCACACTCGTTGCAGCACCTAACAAAGGTTCTTATTTAGAAAAAATTGGCTTTTGGTTAGGTTTTTTATTTGAAAAGAGTCCAAACGTTGCCTTAAAGATCATTGGAATGATCGGAAATTTGCGAAGTGATGCCATCAAAGATTTATCGTTTGGCCTCATCCGAAAAGAGGAAAAAGGTTGGAAGGAAACAATTTCTGGATACTTTGCAGAGACTTATTTTGGTGAATTGGATGATTTGGATGTGTACCAAGCATATGCTCTTATGGAAGGACCTGAGAATCCACTACAGAATTTTTTAGGTGATGGAATCGTTGAGAAAAAAAGCCTAACCTATTTAACGGACAAAGTGTTCGATAAAAAACCAAATCCTGCACTTCGTACATTGGAATTAAAAAAACAAAACCATTTTTCCATCATCAGCTCCCGTCCCCTCATCCATTGGGTGAAGGAAGTATTTGGTGTGGCACCAAAAGTTTAAATTGCCAATACCTCCAAATGAACTTTTACAGATTCGGAAAGTGCATGGAAATCATACCCACCTTCCAAAAACGATAAAAGTTTACCTGCAGAGTAAGTGTTTGCAATTTTTTTCACTTCTTCAGTCAGTTTTTCATACGAGGATGTATTTAGGTTCATGCCAGCTAACGGGTCTTTTGCGTGGGCATCAAACCCAGCTGAAACCAACACAAACTCAGGTTGGAAAGTTTCCATCTCTTTATGGACCATTAAAAATTGGTCTAAATATTGCTTTTCTTCCGCACCTCGCGCCATAGGCAAATTGAGTGTAAAACCTGTGCCTTTCCCTTTGCCTCGTTCTTGTGAGGAACCAGTCCCTGGGTAAAAAGGGTATTGGTGGAGAGATACAAAATATACAGAGTCATCTTCGTAAAACTGGTGTTGGGTGCCATTCCCATGATGCACGTCCCAATCCAAAATCAAAATCCGTTTGATCCCTTGGGTTTGAAGGTATTTGGCAGTGATTGCAATATTATTGAATAAACAAAATCCCATCGCATGATCTGCTTCCGCATGATGGCCTGGAGGCCGAACAAGAGCCATACCGTTTTTTAATTTACCATCTAAAATGTCTTGTGCAAGAGTCACACCTGCCCCAACAGCAAAACTTGCCGCCTGAAATGAATTTGGTGAAAAAACAGTATCTCCATCCAAATACCCAGATCCTTTTTCTTCACAAACTCTTCCCACCAAACGAACGTAATTTGGATCGTGAATCATAGAAATTAATGACAAAGGAGCTTCCTTAAATGTTTTTTTCCATTCAAAGGATTGAGATGGTAAGTCAGAAATTTTATCTAAAATCGATTCTAAACGTACATGAGTTTCCGGATGACCTGGGCCAGTTTTGTGATCTAAAAAAGAGGAATGGAATGAGATACCCGTTTTCATTGGAATAACATAAACCTTTCGATATAAACAATCATCTCTATGATTTCAGCGATAATCCGATCAATTTGTTTTGTAATTTGAATTTTTTCGTCAGGAGAGATTGTTTTGTCCAAACCTGCATTTCCATAAACAGCATAAAAGGTTTTGATATCATTTGAGAAGTCTGAGTTAAACCAATCTTTAAACACTCGTTGTTTCATCTTGTATTCAGGCCGGATGTTTCCAGTGAGTTCCCAAATCCCACCTTCACCAAAACGTAATCTTAATTCAAACAAACCTCTATCCTTTCGGATGTATACTTCCTCATCAGTTTGTGCAAAATCAAGTTTTCGTAACATCACAAGGACGATCAGAATGTTTTCTAAATATTCGATTAGATCTTTTTTTTCAGTTCCGCTGATTTTTGCATCATCACCCAAATGTTGGAGATAGGACTCACCCATTGATTTATAAAGTTTTGAGACTTCCACCATTCGGTCTTTAAATTGGACTTGTTCTGATAAAACTTCTGGGAACCGACCATAGGATTTGATCTGGAAGTCATTTGTGATTTCAATCATGCCCAAATTTTGGGAGGGTCAGGGAATTTCGTCAATCGATTCGATTTGAAATTTCTTTCGTGTGGGAAAAACTTGTCATAACGACTATGAAACCAGTATTCACATTCCTACTCTTATTTGTTTACGTCTCCTGCCAGTCGGTCTCCTCCACCAAAAGCCAACAAAAATCAGGTTCTATCCAGGAACCACCTGAATTTATAGAAGGGCTCTACATCAATACCAAAACCATTCGGGACAAAAAACGATGGAGTTTACTTTTCCAAGTGATGAAAGATGCGGGAATGAATACTGCTGTTGTCGATATGCAACCTTACCCACCTTCACCAGAACAAGTTGCGGAAGCAAAAGCACTTGGAATTTATATGGTGGCACGAGTTGTAAACTTTGAAGGTGGTTTACTGGAAAAAACACCGAATGCAAACCTTGTTTCTTCCATCCAAAAATCAATACGTAAGGCTTGTGAATTAGGATTCCCTGAAATTCAATTGGATTACATTCGATATGCTGATGGTGGCACAAACTTTAGCATGAGTTATGAAAAACGATACGAATCAATTTTAGGAATCATCAAAGACCACAAAGAGAAAACCAAAGACAGTTGCCCAAGTGATACAAGGTGGTCTGCCGATATCTTTGGAAGGGTTCCTTTCATTGAAAATGATATCATTGGCCAAAAAGTAGAACCGTTTAGTGAAGAACTGAATGGACTATATCCAATGTTATACCCATCCCATTTTTATGGTTTAACCAAACGAGTTTCAGATCCTTATGGAACCATCAAGGATGGACTTGACCTAACAGTCAAAAGAGCCAAACAAGGAACAAAGGCCGTTGCTTGGGTGCAAGGTTTCAAAATGATGGTGGGTCCAAGTAAATTGAGTTATATTGATTACATCAAAGTGCAGATGCAAGGGGCAAAAGATTCTGCAGGACATGGTTTTATCGTTTGGAATGCAGGGAATGAATACCTAGAAACCATGAATGCATATGAAAAATACAAAAAGGAACCAACACCTAACAGCACTAAAGTTTCCAGAAACGAAGAATAACTTCGTTTCTGTAGATTTACTTCTCTAGGAATTCTGAAGCAAACTTACAAAGGTACAATAAAAGGAAGTGGGATTATTTCCCTGCTTCCTCTATATTCTTTCTCCTTAAATAGGCATCTGCTTCTTCTTCTGATCCTAACATTTGGATTCTAAGTTCTTTCAATTTTTTATCTTTCTCTGCTTGCGAAAGATTGGAATTTTCTCTTAAAAATTCCCTTTCTTTGGATTCATAGGAAGAAATTGATTCAGAAAATTTAGCTTCTTTTTTACGTTCATTCGCCAAACTTTCTGCCTTTTCTTTTCCAAAGTATTTGGATTCGATTTTAAATAGGTATTTTTCTTTTTCTTTTGGATCCGTAAGTGTAGAAAACTCTTTATCACGAAGAGACATTTCCATTTGGTAATGATCAAACTTATCTTCTCTGGAAACCAACGAATCATAGTAATTCCCATAAGTTTTTTTCTTAAACTCTTCGAACTGTTTTACGCGAAGATCAGCAGGAAGGTTTGCCGATTGTTTGATGAAATTATTTGTACCTTCCATAAAACTAACTTGTGATTCTTCCATTCCAAAAATTAAGTCTGCTTTATCAGAAAGCACTTCTCTTCGTTTGGATTTAATTTTTTCATACAACTCCAAAAATGGAAGATCCGTTGGTTGTTCCCACTTTCGGTATTCTTCCTCATATCGGAAATAGGAAACAAATAGATCTTTTACCTTTTCTTTGTCTGGGGATTCGTATTCAGCATCAATATAGGCAAGGATTGTCGCATTACACTGGTCAGGTGTAAAATCAGGCTTGCATTTGCGTCTTAAGGCCCACACTTCCCAAACAAAATTGATCTTACCTGATTTAAGATCATCAAGTAACTCTAAATAAGGTTTGGTTCGGTCTTCTCGAAACGGAGAAATTGCTTCATCCCAGAAGCCTTCTCCATTTCCCATTGGGGAAATACGATCATTTGCCATTTGTTCTTCTGGTGATAAAGAATCTTTGGAAACCCCACTGTCGTCTGATTGTTTTAGAAAAAAAAGTAAACCGGCAAAAAGAATGAGAAAGAGGATAACAACGAGTAATATTTTTTTAAAATCCATTTGTAGTATCGAAAAAACCTTTGGGGAACATTTAAAAATTTAAGAAGAATAGAAGATTGGGATTTTGCGTACAATAAAAAAGCCGACGGTAGAACACCATCGGCCTTTCCTTTGAGTGGATATAATTATAATCCAGCTTTTGCGTTCTTAGCGATGTTTAAGTAATGTCCTTGCACATCATAGTAGTTTTGTCCACTCCATGCCAAGTTAGTTGCTTGCAGGTGGTCAATTCCTGTTGCAAACCAATAAGAAGAAGGAGTTCCTTTCCATGTTCCCCATTTTTGAGAATTCAATGGAACCACTCCGTCATTTCCTCCACCTAATCCGTAGAACAATCCACCTGCCCAAGTAATTGGGTGAGTGAGTGCCATAATAGGGTGTTGGATGAGGTCTGCCCATGCCATTTGGCTTCCGTAAGAATAGTATTTAATTCCAGAATTGTTAGGTGAATTTGCGTTGAATGTTTTTACATAACTCACAGTAAGAGATTTTCCCATTGCGATCGCATCTTGAGGACGACCGTCACGGTACACTAGTTTTGCAAGTAAACCAAGTGCAGAATTTGCAAAAGGTTGTAACCAACTTGGAATCGCTGCAAGAACGATGTCAGCCATCGGTGCCCCTTGGTGAAGGGAGTTAATTGTTGTAACAGTTTGTGTTTTTCCAGCAAATCCAAGGTTAGAAACCATATAACGAATCACAAGTCCACCTTGGCTGTGTCCCATCAAATGAACCTTAGAACAACCGTTTGCTGTCATCCAAGTCGAAACAGCAGATTGGATTTGGCTTGCACGAACAGGAATGGAATTTGTAGCAGAACTTCCAGGTGTTGTGACTTTCGCGCCTTGGCTACGGAGGTAACCATCTAGGCCTCCCCAATACTTAACGAGTCCACCAGCGAGTCCTTGTGTGTCGTCAAATCCTAAAATCCCGTGAACAAGTGCGATGCATTGGCCATCCAAAGGACCAGCAAACAGACCTGATGTGGGGAAGGAGAGAAGGGTTGCTAAAAACCCGATTACGATTTTCTTTTTCATATATCACCTGAACTTTCTATGTTTTTGGCTAAATTAACCCATACCAATGCCATAAGTCAATACTTTATGGCACAAATATGGCAATTGTTTCGGAACAGTGTTCCTGGAAAGACCTAATTTACACCGTAGGTGCGCTCGTCAGAAGCACGGTAATACCCACTTGCTTCCTCATTTTTGATGATATCTGCCTCTTCCCCGAAGAGTTGTTTCCTCATTGTATCCAATTGTTTTTCATCTTCAGCCGTCATTCCCCCTTTTTTGGTAGAAAGTTGGCTGCGTTTTTCAGCATACTTCTGTTGGTTTTGCCAGTTTTTTTCCCTTTCTTCTTCGAGAGCGTCCCAACGGTTGAGAGCAGCTTGGTCCATTCCCATGGTTTGGCGGATTTCGCGGAGAGCCGATTTTCTCTCGCCATAAGACATCACCTTTAGGTCTTTTTGGACAGAAACCATAAAACCTTCTGTGAGTTGTTGGCGTTTGTTTTCCATGAGACGTGGGTATTCTTTGCCAAACTGTTCCTTAAGGGTTTGTGCATAATTGCTGAGTTTGGCATCCAAATTCCCTGCAGGGCTTTCTTTGATGCGTTTGAGTGTGTCGCCAATTACCGTCATCTTTTTTTCCATGGCCCAGATCTGATCGGCTTTTTCTCCGAAGAGGCGATACCTCTCCTTCCACATCATTGCCCGGCGAGCGTCATCAGACATGAGCCCCACCTTACTCATGTTTGATTCCCTGAAACGATTGTAATTATAAAGGTTTTCAGCCATTCGAAGAAGTTCCAATGCTTTGTCAGGGAAGGCGTAACCCAAAATTTGATTGAGAACTTTCACCCAATCATTTGGATACAATTTCGGAAGGTCTTTCATCAACTCTTCAATCATGGCAATTTGAGCGGCAGGGTTATCGATATTTTTGCCATACTTCTCTTGGAGGATCCTTGCGATTTCTTCAATCGAATACTCCATTAATTTATGATCAGCATAATCTTCAGGTAAATTTGGTAGTTCGATCGATTCGGCGACTTTTCCTTCGTTTAGGATTTTCTCAAAGTCTTTTTGGTTTTTGTCCTTTCCTGGACGTAAAATCAAAATACCGATAAAGAGAAGGATGAGAGAAGTGAGGACTGTGTATAAAATTTTTTTGTTTTGAAACATACTCTAAATGAAGGAATGGAGTTTAAAATTTGATTTGTTAGGACTAAAAGGAAATTGGCAGTAAGATTGGTTCTTACTGCCAAAGAGGTTGTTAACCGCCTTTAGAGACGATGAAATCTAAAATAGAAGCATAAAATTCTTCTTCATCAAATGTATCTGGTGGAACACCAACCACATCTAAATGGTCTTGGCTTACGACAGAAGACTTAGAAGTCATTTGTGCAGAAGTTGGAGCATTTAAGTTACTTACATAACCAAGGCTTGTATTCACTGTGATCCAGTCGAAACAAAGTGCACATTCGTTGTATTGCAAACGATCACCCATTTGTTGTGAGTTGATCCCAACAAGTCCGTCATCGTCATTGTTACCACGAGTGCCATCACCTTTTCCAGCTGCACCATCATTATCACAATCATCTAGGCAATAACCATCACCATCAATGTTGTAAAATCCTTCTTTGAGAAGGTACAACGCTGGGTTTGTATTGATGCTATCTTGTGCTGTGATGATCGATCCCCAATATGCTGCATTACTTGTGTTTACGTTGTAATTCGTGTTAAATGCTTTCATTCCAGTGGTGATCCCATCTGTAGAGGAATAATCATTATAAACTAATTGTTTTGCTGCAGCAACTCCATCATTTCCAGAACCGTAAATCGTATTTCCGAATAATTTAGCAAGTGCATCGATGACTGATGTCACACCTGGGCCTAAATCAAGGATGTACTTCGCAGTAGGAGATCCTCTATGCGGACTTGATACGGAGATAAGAGCATGGACAACTTGTCGACCATAACGTGCTCTTAATACAGCCGCTGCTTTTCTTGCATCAATTCCACCTTGTGAGTGACCAATAATATTCACTTTGGTTGCTCCCGTGGAGGTCATATAGTTTTGAATGCGATCTGCTAGTTGTGTTCCTCTAACTTCCGAAGATTGGAAGGGAGCCACACTTGCAGCTAACGCTTTTTGACTGGAGCTTATGCTACCGTTACACGCTGTTTCCAAAAACTCGTCACATGGATCACCCACGAAAGTACCGTAGTCGTTACCAAAGTAGTAGTATCCGAGTAAGTTGTCGAAGCCAGACAATCCATGTGCGAACACAACTGGATATACCGTTTTTCTTGCGCCTGCATGTACCCCTGTTGTGAACAACAAAAGAGCGAGGAGGCAAACAAGATTTTTCTTTTTAGAGTTCATAAATCACCTCTGAACAATCTACAGATGTATTCCAGTTGTAGGAAAAAAGTCAAGTTAATTGTGTTAAATTTGGGTCATTTTAATATTTTATGACATATTAAGTACTTATACTATCATTTTTGACAGATTTGGGACACATTCAAGGGGTACGCCTAGAGGGAATCCCCAAGTCTGTCGGAATGGATGGATTCGATCCGTCTATGTCGAATGAGAGAACGAACATGAAAACTTTTACGTACACTGATCGTTTCCAACTAGCTGTGGGACTATGCATCCTTATTGGTCTCAGTTTTTTCCAATGCCAAAAAAAAAATGATAACGAGACCTTAAATCTGTTAGCTGGCACAGCGCTAGCCTACCAAGCTTCCACATCAATCATTTGCACAAGTGAACAATTGAATAAAACGCAAAACGGAAGGATTTTCCAAACTAGTTTTGAATCCACAAGTGAATTCTCAAACTTTTATAGTGTTCCTTCTCCCTACCAATCAGTGGCAACCCATGGACAAAGTACGGAACAAAAAAGAACCGGAACCTATTCACACAAAGCAAATATTTCAGGACTTGGACCCACTTGTTTTTATCCGCAAAATTGTAACCATAGAGGTTACCCCACGATCCAACTAAACAAACTAGCGTCAGGTGGTTTTAAAACCCCAGTGTTAATTGAACTGTATGTCTATTTAGATATGGATTTAACGAGTAACCAAGATTGGTTTAGTTTTGCCACGTATTCAGCAGATCCCACTGATTTATGGCGGAGGGTGGTTCTTGTGAATATTGATGCGAGTGATTATGTATACCTCATGCATGTTCCAGTGCATAACCAAAATGTGCATACATACCAAGTCACAAATCTAAGTTTTCCAAGAAGGCAATGGAAAAAACTAACAACTTGTTTGGATTTTTCTCCACAAGGAGGAACTGCAAAGGTTTGGGTGGATACAACTTTAGTCTCAACAGCAAATGTTTCGGGGGGATGTGGAGTATTGGAACAAGCACATTTTGGATTGTATGCCTCTCCTACTTTGAGTTCTGGCTCTATTTATAATGATGATTTACGCATCCAAGAAGTGAGTGTTTGCCCTTAAACTGATATTTTCTGACAACAAATCTTCCATTGTCTCATAGACAAAAGATAGAATTGGTTTATAAACCTAGTTCTTGTAAATGTTTGATGGGAGAAAGTTGGATGGAAGGAAACATACCTTCCACTTCTTTCCAATTGCCATGAGGGATATAAATATGACTGATCCCAATTCCAGCGAGTTCTTTAATTCGCAAACTGATTTGGCCAACACTTCTCACTTCACCTGAGAGTCCCACTTCCCCTAAATAACCTGTTTCTCGTGAGATTGGTTTGTCTCGGAAAGAAGAAACAATCGAAGCTGTGATCGCAAGGTCTAAACTTGGTTCGTCAACACTGAGCCCACCTGCCAAATTACTAAAGATATCCGACTCTGAAAGTGGAAGTCCCAAATACTTTTCAATTACCGCAGAAAGTAAAATCACTCGGCGGTTATCCAGTCCTTCTGCCATACGCCTCGCTTGGCCAAACGCTGATTTGGTGACGAGGGCTTGTACTTCGACACTGATGGCGCGGGATCCTTCCATCACAGAAGATAAAACACTCCCTGACCTTTCCTCAGTTTCGGGAGAGATGAACAAACGGTGGCGGTCGAGGACTTGTTTGAGTCCACCTAGAACCATTTCGAATATCGCAGTGTCTCCCACTGCTCCAAATCGATTTTTGACAGCCCTTAAAATTCGATAATAATTAAATCTATCACCTTCAAAGTACAATACAGTATCCACCAAATGTTCTAAAACTTTTGGACCCGCAATTTGGCCTTCTTTTGTAATATGACCAATGAGAAAAATGGGAACTGAAGTACGTTTGGCGGTTTCTAAAAAAACTTGGGAAGACTCACGGAGTTGTGTAATGGTTCCTGCTTGGTTCACAAGACTTTCTTTTAAAATAGTTTGGATGGAATCGATAAAAACAACTTTTGGTTGTAAATCCGTAATCATCTGCGAAATGTTCTCTGCATACACTTCCGATGAGAGAAGGATATTTTTAGAATCTACTCCCATCCGTTTGGCACGAAGGCCAATTTGTGATGCTGATTCTTCTCCCGAGATGTACAAAACTGTGCCTTGGTTTGCAATGTTTTTCGCAATCTCCAATACTAGTGTAGACTTACCCACACCCGGCTCACCACCAACTAAAACCAAACTACCTGGAACAATCCCACCACCGAGTACCAAATCAAGTTCACTAAAACCAGTGAGAGTCCTTGTGTGGACATCACTTACAATCGAACCAATGGACTTTGGTTCTGTGTACTTTCTGTCTCTTGGTTTTGTGCTGATGGGAGAATCAAACCTTCCTTGGGAAGTGTTCGTCATTTCCTCGATTTGGTTCCATTCACCACAGGACGGACATTTGCCTGCCCACCTGCTAAATGTATCTCCGCAAGCCTTACATTGGTATTGTGGGAGTTGTTTTTTTGCCATCAGTGTTCAAAGAGATTGTACACTTCGAGTAAATCAAGTTCCACTTGTGTTTCTAAAAAACCAAAACATTTTTCTGCAATGGCAAACCGGTTTTCACGGATCATCATTTCGGTCAAAATAGATTCGAGGGAAATCAAAAACCTGACATCAGTGGAAGCATAGTCTACTTGGTCTTTGGTGAGGATTTTTTTCCCCCAATCGGAACTTTGGTTTTTTTTGTCGATGTTTTCTTCAAAAAACTCTCTGATCAGTTCCTTTAACCCGTGTTTATCGGTATAAGTGCGAGCCAATTTACTTGCGATTTTGGTACAAAATACATTTTGTACTTTGATACCGAGCCTTGCACGAAGGAAAGTCATGTCCATACGAGCAAAATGGAAAATTTTGGTAATGTCTTTTGATTCGAATAATTTTTGGATATGAGGGGCTTCTTTTTGGCCAGGGAGGATTTGAACTAAAGCGACTTTATTTTTTGAATCGGAAATTTGAACGACACAAAGCCTGTCCCTTCTGGGATTGAGCCCCATCATCTCACAATCGACTGCTAACCGGTCATCCTTTTTAAAGGCTTCAAAAAAATCTTCGTTCAGATCTCCTTGTAAAACGACTGGTTTTATAGTTGAACGTTTTTGGGTCATAATGGCTTACTATGGAAACCACCCTAACAAAATCATCAAATAGATTTTTCCAAGATGAAAATTCAATATAGAGTTCATAATTCCGTCACCATTTCCAATTTCCTCCCTGTGAAAGCAGGTGTTTTCCAATCCGAATGTAAAAAATTCGAACTTTTACTCACTACGACAAAAGACTCAAAACTGGGAACTGTCCTAAGTCCCAAATTGATATGGCGGGAGAGTACAAGGCCTGAGGTTGGATTTTCTGTCGACCATCTCGAGTTAGAACTCACTGACCTTCCTTCTGGGAATGGATTCAAAATGTTCCAACATGGATACCAGTCCTGGTCCATTGCAAGAAAAGTGGAAAGTACGGATACAGACAGACCACCACTGTTATCATTCCTACATTATTCCCAAGAAAACGTTTATTCCAAAAATGAATCGAAAGTGGGAAAATTTATCTCAGAATACCTCACTCTTCTTTATAACCAAGAGAACCAAAATGGTGTTTTATATGCGCCTTTAGAAGCTGGTGAATTTGGAACTAAATTCGAAGTGGTTTTTGGAAACGAAGGGAATGTAACTTCCGTTAAAGTAATTTATGATATCCATTGCCTACCTGATTTACGTCCAAACGCAAAACTCAATATTTCTAAAATCAAAGTTTTGTTTTTTAAAGGATCACCTGAAACTAAGTTATTAAAATATTTCGAGGAACTCGGTAAAAAAGAAGGTCCAACTAATTTACCAAAAAAAGTTCCTACGGGATGGTGTTCTTGGTATTATTATTATACCAATATTGACCAAAAAACCATTTTGGACAACTTAACAAAGGTTAGAGAGCTAAATTTACCATTTGAGTTTTTCCAAATCGATGATGGTTACCAAAAAGAAATTGGAGATTGGCTCATACCCAATGAAAAATTTCCAGGTGGTATGAGAATCCTTGCTGACGAAATCAAACGAGTTGGACTCAAACCAGGGATCTGGCTTGCTCCATTCCTTGTCAGAAAAAAGTCAGAATTTTTTCGTAAGTACCCAGAAGCTATCCTCAAAGACCAAAATGGAAAACCAGTGCCCGCATTGTACAATCCACTTTGGGGACGCGGTTACACATACGCACTCGACATCACTCATCCCACTGCCCTTGCCTATATAGAAAAAGTATTCACCACAATTGTGAAAGAATGGGGTTATCCATACTTGAAACTTGATTTTTTGTATGCTGGACTCCTTCCCGGTGACGTGTACAACAAAACACTTTCTCCCCAAGCACGTTACCAAAATGCATTAGAACTCATTCGTAAAATTGTAGGGAAAAATACATTCCTATTGGGATGTGGTGCACCAATGTTACCATCCATCGGATTTTTTGATGGTATGCGAATTTCTTGTGATGTGGCTCCATTTTGGAATCCAGAGAGAATCCGAATCTTTTTAAAAGATCGAAATGCTCTTTGTACAAAAAAAGCTCTCATAAACGATATCACAAGATCATCCATGCATAGACATTTATGGCTCAATGATCCAGATTGTTTGCTTGTCCGAAAGAAAAAGAACAAGATGAACGAGGCTCAGACAAAACTGATGGCTTCCGTCATGGCAGTGTCAGGTGGTATGTTACTTGTCTCGGATGATTTGACAAAACTAGAAACCGATCGATTGGACCTCTTAAAAAAAGCCTTCCAATTGAACAGAGAATGCCAAGCATACACTCCCATCCCCATTGGGATCTTTGAAAACGAATTCCCTCTCGCACTTTATAACCCAGGCGGATACTTAGGCATTTGGAATCCAACAGAAGAAGAAAAAACAGTCAGGATTAACCTTCCACCAGGAGTCAAAACGAAAGCTCCATTCCTTGACTTTTGGACTGGCACTCGTGTGGATTTACAACCTGTGGATGGTGGTTTTGAAACAACTTTACCGGCTTTTGGTTCTGTAGTGGTTTCTGTTTAGGAAAGAAAATTCATTGACGTGTTTTGAAAAAAACTTATAATCTTTGCAATTCGACGTAAGAGGTTTTTTATGCGTTCCATGAAAATTTTCACGTTGTTATCTGCAATGGCATTGTTCATTTCAGTTAACAATTGTTCTATTCTAGATTCCGCTTCAGGAAGTGTTAGCCGTTTAGGAGTTTCAGTATCTGATTCTACTTCTGCACTTGTAAAATCGATTTCAAAAAGTATTTCTTCTATTTCTGAAAGTGAAAAAGAAAAAGCAATGAACGAATACAAAGAAGATATCATTGCAAGTGTTGCTTTACAAATTCGCTACGAAAACCAAAAACAAGAATTAGAAAACCAACTCTCTTTGATTGCTAAAAAACATGGTGTAGTTGCATGGAGATCCAATCCATCTACTTACATTGCCATTGGACAAGGTTTAAAACAAGCAAACCTTTCTCCATCCGAAATAAAATTGGTAACAGAAGACATTTCCAAACAAAATGTAACCGTTGCTAAACTTGTTTCCAAAGGATACAACCTATAATTCACTTCTCTTTTGGGCGGAAGTTTTCCGCCCTTTCAAAAACATTTTTCCTTCTCTGCATTTTTTTCACTCTTTCATTCCCTGTAAGTTCAAAACCAACACCAAATCAATCAAATGAATATGGCTTTTTGTACATTGATTCCAATTCTGGACAATCCAGTGGAGGCCATTCTGCTCTCCTTTTAGGAGACCGAGTTTACCACTTACAATACTCCTTTGAAGACCAAATTTTTCATATTGTGAGAGAAAATTGGAATGATTTTCGGTTCCAATACGGAGTCATTGAAAATCGAAATATTGAATTTTACAAATGGAACTTATCACCTTCCGCCAAACAAACCTTACGCCAAAAATGGAATGAACTTTATTTGGTCCAAGAAACACATATCCAAAACCAAAGAATATTAGAAGAAGATTGGGAATTAAACGAACCACAAAAAAAAGAAAACGAGTTCCGAAATACTAGAATTGGATTTGGATACTTTACGAATATCAAAGACCCAAACTCTCCCATCCCAAAACAATTCCACTTCAAAAAAGAAGAACTCAAAAAAATCAAATCCCAACTGGATCAACTGAAATCCGATATAATAGATAAAACCTCCGGTCACACAAGTGAGACGATTGTATTGCCAGATACATCCTCTCCCCTTCGTCTTGTATCAACCATCCAAACGAGTACAAATCAAATGATCCAATGGGAACGTAAATTCTTTATTCGAATGTTTTTACAAAATCCAGTTCTATTATATGAACAAGCATTTGTCACACTCGAAGGAAAAGAATTTAGTCTCACAAATGAAGAAATCCTTATTTGGAAAGGATACCAATCCAAACTCATCAAAGAATTAAAATCCTGCATCCTTTCCAACGAATGCCAAGATTGGGAAGAGTTAACCTTATTACTTCGTGTTTTGTATCTACAGAAATCTATTGATAGGAAACTGATTGTATTCCCTAAAAAGAATTTTACCGGATTCTCTTATTTAGAATTCACTGAACTTCCGATTGCAGTCATTAACACCAAACAGAATGAATACGCAACTCTATTCATGGAAAAACGAAAGGATTTTCTCAGTGGTTACCATCCGCTTCAATTTTATAATTGGGAAACCTTTTTATCACATTACCAAAGTTTTATGGATGGTAAAACATACACCGAAGGCATCGAATTTAATCTAGTAGGAAACAATCCGTACCCCATTGATACAGATAAAACTCAATATAAAAAATCTGAGTTAAAGGTTGCAGAATCTCAAAACCAGGCAGAGATTTATACTAACAAGATCCGACAATTGTATTCATACAATTTGGTATTCCAGAACTGCACGAATGAATTATTTTATTATTTGAATTTAATGTTTCCAGATGGAAAAATTGGAGGAGAAACGTTTTGGGATCCTTTATCAAATTCAATTTTTGGTCTCAATTTTATTCCATCAATAGCTGCAAAAAAATTGGGTTCGGACAATTATACAAAGGAAATAAAATTATATCCATCTTACCGCAATTTAAAACGAAACAATCTCAAAGATTGGGAAGAGAAATACATTATAGAACGATTTGTCCCTACTTCAAAAATATACCGATCCAATCCTATGGACCATTCGTTTTTATTTTTTACTGAAGAATCCATTTGGAGTCGGCCTATTTTGGGTTTTGCCAATATTGTTTATGGTTTGGGTTATACGGGAATCGGTATCATCAAGTCACCAATTGATAAAGGTCGAAATTTTTCTGAAGGAACGGAAACAATCTTTTATAGCCTACCTGAACTTTTTTTCTTTAATATCCGTAAGGGTCATTTTCCATTGATAGCAGCAGAAGAAATTCCAAAAGAATATTACCACAACGAGTCACAATGAACTATTTATTCCTCTACATACCGTATTTATTCCTTTTCTTCACTTCGTTTCTTCCCACCAAACCTTGGTTTTTACCTAGTGATCAAAACACTTACCTATTCATATCATCATTTTTTATTTTCTTGCAAACGATTGTCCTAATTTTCATAAGAAAGGAAATTTTTAAGCAAAACCGTTTTTTAAGATTTGTTCCACCAAACTGGAGTATAGCTGGTTTTTATTTTTTATTGATGTTATGGTTTCCAATTCGCAATCGAAATTGGGGAGATGGTTTATTACTCCTCGAAACCAATCTTTTAGAAACAAAACTTTTTGGATTCCAATTCACTTTAGATGAAATTTTAGAAAGTATCCTACATAGCAAACTCACAAGTACTCTTTCGTATTTTCAATTTGATGAAGACCCGATCCTGTCTTACAAAATCCTTTCCTATCTAGCAGGGATTTTGATTCTTTCTGGATTTTTATGGTTAGGAAAAAAGAAACAAAAAGACCTTTCTATTTTAGTTTTACTTTCTTCAGGTGGGATTTTACTTACCTTCGGGTATGCTGAAAACTATACATTAGTCACAGCGACACACTTAGTTCTCTATCTATTCTTAAATCAATATGCAAAGGATCCCAAAGATAGTGATCTATTACTATATGGTAGCACAATCATAGTTTCCTTATCGATGTTATTCCATTTGGTGTCGGGGTACTTGGTGATATGCCTTGTTTATTTATGGATTTTCCATTCGCCAAAAGAGAAAAAACTCAAACACCTAGTCATATGTACCTTGCTTGGATCCATCATTCTATTCCCTTGGTTTGTCTATTTTAGTCTATTCCATGATCCAACCGTTGATCGAAATAGCACACACCTCATCCATCCTCCTTTTTATCCCATCAAACGTTGGGTTTCAACTAATCACATCAAAGAGATTTTCTCTGTACTCTATTGGAATGTTTCTTTTGGTTCTTTTTATCTCATTTATCAATGGCGTTTTCAAAAAGAAAAATGGAATCAGTTTATCCAAAAACCAAACCATAAACTATTACTCGTTACAACCTTTGCCTTTATCCTACATGGATTTTTACACAATCCACAATTAGGATTCCCTGCGGATTGGGATTTAATGGGATTCTATTGGTTGCCAATTACAGTTTTGGCATTTTTATATTGGAACTCAGAAAAAGAAGTACCTGTGGAGTGGGTTCCTCTGCTTTTCTTCAATGTAACTTTAGTGTTGGTATCTGCTATCGAACTTTCAAAAACGAATCCAAAAGATGAATTAGTTTGGCAAATCACAAAAAAAGCGATCACAAAGTATTCGGTTGAAAATCAAGCGTTCATCCAAAGATTACCGAAGGAAGAGAAGAAGTTTTTTGCAAAGGGTGATTTTTTATTTTTCAAGGGAGAATACATTACGAATCAGTTATGTGATTTTAAAGAAAAAGACTCACTCATACAATCGATGAAAGTTCATAGATTAAATTGGAGAGAAGGTTTTTTAAAAGGGACATTTCAATCGAAAGAGAAATTAAATAATTTCCTAACTGAAGCAACCAAAACGAATGTATTGTATCTCAAATCTCTAGAAGCAAATAAGATATGTCATCCGAAGCTTTAGAAGAAGTTTCCAAATATTGAATATAATTCGAAATTTCTGATTTCATTGCATCAATTCGGTTTTCACCACCTGGCAGTTGCACAAGTGTCTGCACAAGAGGGTGAGTGCTTGATGCAAGGAGTCCATCCGAATACAAAAATAAAATATCTCCTACTTCAACCTGGATTTTATTTTCTGCAAATTCCATTTCCTTTAAGATCCCTAGTATCTGCCCTGATTGGTCCTGTAAGATCAAGGGAGCTCGACTGTCTTTTTGGAAAACAATGGGAAAAGGATGTCCTCCTCTTGCATACGTAATACATTTTTCAATATGATCGACTACGATACTAATCGCCGTCATACTATGAGTGCCAATTTCATTACACAACTCACGATTCAAACGAGACAATAATTGTGACGGAGCAATCGTTGTTGTACGAGCTAGTTCTTTATGAATGGTAGTCATAAGGATTGCAATGAGTCCCGATGTCACACCATGACCTTCAATATCTCCCATAAGGATTAAGGTTCTGTTTTCATCGAGTGGTATGACTTGAAAAAAATCTCCTGATACAAAACTAACTGGTTTGATTTCAGAATAGATTTTTCGTTTTAATACGGGTAAATTCATTGTTTTGGACTGAATTTTGGCAGCGAGCCTGAGATCACGTTTGATCGATTCGTCCATTGATTCTTTATCTTTTAAAAAATTATAATACTCGAATGCCCTTGAAATTGCCGCTTCAATCGATTTTGTATGAAATGGTTTTAAAATAAAATCCGATGCTCGGTGATACAATGAGGAAACAACAGTTTGAATGTCATGTTCCCCCGTCATCATTAACACTTGCGTTTTGGAATCGATAGCCTTGATTTTAGGTAATACATCCAAACCAGAAGTTTGTGGCATGTTGACATCTAAGAATACAATTGGATTTTTTTCCCTTTCAAAGTATTCCAATCCTTGTAAGGGATTTGTGAAGTATCGAACAAAGTAACCCAAACCATTTACAATTAATTCTAATGTTTCACAGATTTCGGTATCATCATCTATGATGAGAATTTCAGGTTTGAAAGAATACTCGGACATCTACTATAATTATCGGAATTTGATCCGGTTATTTTGAGACCAATCGGAATTTTAGTTTTTCTTTTACCTCATCCACACGTCGGAAATAGGATTCATGGAAAACTTTTTTTTCAAGATAGGGGTCCGTACAAGAAATCATTTCCCCATATTTCCATTCATAAGGTTCACCATTTTCATATTGAACTCTGTTTTGATGGATTTGAGAGGATAAACTGCGAAGGTTTGTGCCACGAAAATTTTTAACGAGCGCACGAAATGTACCTTCTTTTTCAGGATCAATGAAACGAAATTTTCGGGAAAACAAGACAGCGTCATGGAAATATTCAGGAACATTAAATGCACCTGATGTTCCAAGGCGTTTTGAAAGTACACGAATAAAATCCGTAAACTCATTGAGAACATTGAGTCCAGGGTATTCCTGTCCAAAGTACAATTCCTTTTTAATATCACCAGGTTCAAAATTTAAGTTTTGAGTGAGTAACCAATCTATATAGATCATTGGGAACTGTTCGTCATCACCTTTTAATTGGAATTGTGAAACTTTGAGACGTGTGTGAACTAAAATCTTTTTTGATTCAGTTTTGATATAAATACGATTGTCAAAGTCATTGAGAATTTCGAGCTCAATGATGGGATTGAGAAAACCACGTTTTTCTACAGCAGAAATCATTCCCGAACTTACTAACAACTGTTCTACTTCATAATGAGTGAAACGATTAAAAAGTTTGGGTTCCATGTTTAAGGAAGTATTTAGTTCTTTAGATACATCTACTAAAGACAAATCATCTAAATTTAACCAATCAGATTGGTTTTTCTTTTTGTCTGTAGAAGAAAAAACTCCCATTATTTTTCACCAAATGCAGCGATTGTATTAAAATGAATTTCAACAGTATCACGAAAGTCTCTTGCATAACCACCAGCTAAAGTCACAACACAAGGAATGTTAAGTGATTCAGCAAATTTTTTAACCATCAAGTCTCTTTCTTTTAAACCTTTCATGGATACTTTTAGTTCTCCAAGAGAATCATCCTCATAAGGATCAGCCCCTGCAACATAATAAATGATATTTGCATCAAAATCCTTTCGGATTTGATTTAATGAAGTATCGAGAATGGAAAGGTATTCATCGTCTTTTATATTTGCTTCCAAATTTACATCTAAGTTAGATATTTCTTTCTTAGGGTAAAGATTGCCTTGGTGCATCGAAAATGTGAAAACTTTGTCATCATATTGAAAAATATACGAATTACCATTCCCTTGGTGTAAATCTAAGTCAATGATTAATGCATTTAGATTCGGTTTAGATTCCTTTTGTTTCCGAATGGCAATCGCAACATCATTCAAATAACAAAACCCCTCAGCTCTATCTGGAAAACTATGATGGTATCCTCCACCCATATTGAAAGCAAACTGATGTTTGTCGGAAAGAACACTCGCATACATTGTCCCTCCCACTCCATACATAAAACTTTCCACAATACTTCGATTCAACGGTAATTCCGAATACATTGTACGTGTCGTATGTTCATAACTAAATAGATCATCGAGGTATTCTTTGGTGTGAACTAACTCTAAATCAGCATCATCTACTTTTTTAGGTAAGAGGATATCCCAGGATGCAAAAACAGGATCCCTTTTCACACGGTTATAAAGATGTGAGTATTTATGTGCAGGGAAAACATGACCAGGTAATTCGAGGTTGTACGAAGAATGGTAAATGAGAGCGAGTGCATTTGATGCCATTAAATTGATATTTCCGCGAAAAATGACACAAGTCAATTCAATCCATACAATTTACTTGCAGGAAAAATCAAAAAAGCCAAGCTTTGGGTCTATGCCGGTAGACGATAAAATCCCTCAAAAACGCACAAAAATTATATGTACCATTGGACCTGCCTCAGCGAATCGGGAAACCATTCTGAATTTAATTTATGCAGGTATGGACCTCGCTCGGATGAACTTTTCCCATTCCACTCATGATTACCACAAAGAGATCTTCGAATTAATCCGTGAATGTGAACAAGAATCGGGAAAATCAATTGGGATTTTAGCAGATTTACAGGGACCAAAAATACGCACAGGGAAATTGGGCACAGGACCAATCGAATTAAAGTCGGGTGACCAAATTGCCATCAATAACAAAGCAGACTTTATAGGAACCAAAGAAGAAATCGGATGTACCTACCAGTACATTCTGAACGATATTGATGTTGGACATAAAATTCTCATCGATGATGGAAAACTTGCGTTTGTTGTAAAATCCAAAACAAAAGAACGAGCCATCTTGGAAACGGTAATTGGAGGAGTCTTAAAAGACAATAAAGGAATCAATTTACCAGGCACACCCATTTCTGCACCTGCCCTTTCAGAAAAAGATATTGAAGACCTACAATTTGCACTTTCACTGGGAGTTGATTATATTGCGTTATCATTTGTTAGACGAGCTAGTGATTTAGAAATGGCACGCCAATTTATGAAAGACAGTTACGCAGGACTGATCGCAAAAATAGAAAGACCGGAAGCCATTCAAAACATCGAAGAAATCATCGACCATTGTGATGGTATCATGATAGCAAGAGGTGATTTAGGGGTAGAACTTGACACTCAATATGTCCCTATCATCCAAAAGGAAATGATCACAAAACTCAATCAAAGAGGGAAACCAGTGATCACCGCCACACAAATGTTAGAGACAATGATCGACAATCCAAGACCAACAAGGGCCGAAGCAAGTGATGTGGCAAACGCTGTGATGGATGGAACCGATGCAGTTATGTTATCTGGTGAAACTGCTTCTGGAAAGTATCCCGTTGAAACCGTTAAAACGATGACAAGCATCATCCAAGCTGCCGAAGAATCTGAAATTTATTTGTCACACTTAAGGAGTATGGACCGTTCCGAATTTGAAGTGGAACGTACGGCTCTTGGAAGTGCTGCAGAATCAATTTCCAGATCCATACATGCGAAAGCCATTATCAACTTTACTAGGTCAGGTTATTCTTCTTTATTATCATCTGAGTTTCGTCCACTCAATCCAATTTATTCTTTTACTCCCTTCTTAGGGACAGCAAGAAAGATGCAATTGTTTTGGGGTGTTGAATCCTATGTGATGCCTATGATGGATAAGTTCCCTGATATGATTTCCTTTATGAGTAAAACTTTAAAATCAGAAGGAAAACTAAAATCGGGAGATACGGTTGTGATTTTGTCAGGTGCTCCTGGTTCAGTGGCACAGACAGTTGATTTTATCCAGATTCACAAAATCAAATAACGAATGATTTACGAATTCCTTGGGCGGCAATGACACTTGTCGTCCAAGCATTTTGAAAATTAAATCCACCAGTGATTCCATCCACATCAATCACTTCACCCACAAAATACAATCCTTTACAAACCTTACTTTCCATCGTTTGGAATTGGATATCTTTTCGGTTCACTCCACCAGCAGTCACGAACTCTTCTTTAAAAACACCTTTTGCAACCATTTGTAATTTTTTTTGTGTTAAGTTTAAAGATACATTTCTAATCTCTGATTTACTCAAATCCGAATAACGTTTGTTTGCCTGAATTTCAGATTCTTTTAATATCCAATCAAAAAATCGAGAGGGTAATTTCCAATTAGGATCTTGCGAAATTTTTTCACTTGGCGAAGTTTCTTTTTTTTTCAAAAACAAATCTTCAACAAATTGAGTGGATTCACCACCAAGCCAATTTACAGACAATTCAACATGGTAATTGGCTTCAAATAAAGTCCTTGCTTCCCAAGCCGAGAGCCGAAGTGCACATGGACCACTCAGACCCCAATGGGTAATGAGGATTGGTCCTTTTTGAGGTTTTCCTTTTGGTAAAATTTTAATTTCTGCATTGGGTACAACCAACCCAGTTAATTCCATCAAATCGGTATTTTCTAAAGTTAACGTGAATAAAGAAGGCACTGGGTTTATAATCGAATGTCCCAGTTTTTCAATCATACTCCAAACTTTTCTGTTTGAACCTGTTGCAAGGACAACGGCATCAAAAAATTCCTCTCTACCACCTTCCCATAATAATCGAAATGATTCGGAATCTTTTTCCGTTTTATAAATTCCAACTAATCCTTGTTCGAAGTGAATTGGGATTTTGTTTTTTTTTAGTTCATTTAAAAAACAATCGATGATGGTTTCTGACTTATCTGTAGTTGGGAACATCCTACCATCGGCTTCTGCTTTCAGAGTCACATCTCTTTTGGCAAACCAATCGATTGTGTCTTTTGGTTGGAACCTTTCAAATGCCCATCGTAATTCTTTTTGGCCACGCGGATAACGGAGAGATAACTGTTCGGGTTCAAACAATTGGTGTGTTACATTACACCTGCCACCACCTGAAACACGAAGTTTGGCGAGAGGTTCTTTACTCCTCTCAAAAATTTGTATGGAAACATTTCCAGAGAAAACATCAAACAATTGGTTGGCGACAAAACATCCAGAAGCACCTGCGCCAATAATCGCTATTTTGGGTTTTTTACCCAAACCTCACCACTCTCCCGTATTTGGCATAGAAATCCACGGTTCTTTCGGAGGTAAAGGATTTCCTTTTTGTAACAACTCAATGGAAATGAGATCAGGTGATCTAACAAATGCCATACGACCATCCCTAGGTGGTCTGTTTATAACAACTCCCATCGATTGGATTTTTTCACAAGTTTCGTAAATGTTTTCAACTTCGTATGCGAGGTGCCCAAAATTCCTACCTACTGAATATGGTTCGGACTGATCCCAATTATAAGTGAGTTCGATTTCGGAACTGTCATTTTCTCCAGTGGATAAAAATACAAGAGTGAATTTACCTTCTGGGTATTCCTTCTGGCGTGAAACTTTCAAGCCCAATATATCCACAAAAAAATGGAGAGCTTTCTCCAAATTTTGGACACGAATCATCGTATGTAAATATTTCATAGTTTTGTGCTTCTATGATTTAAAAAAATATAAGAGCAGAAATAGCCAAGAGAAATACTTAGGAAATTCAACCGAAAGCCACTCTTTTTTCCCTTCTAATAATTTTCCTAGGGAATAGAACGAAAAAACTAACAAAACAAATACAGATGATACTTCCAAAAGACTGTACAAGTGCATACGTTTTAAGAAATACAAAGTGAGAACCGAAGGGAATACAAATTGAATAAACAAAAACACTCGATACAAGATAGTTCCTGATGGTTTATGATAGACTGGGTTATGTACCTTGTTTTTTAATTCTAAATAATGGTGTGACAACCACAGTTTAGGATCTCTGACACCTCGGTCCATCACCACTTGTAAATCATCGGGACGAACAGATGGATAGGAAAAAAAGGAAACTATCCCTTGCCATTTATTTTTAGTATGAATCAAATCCGAGAATAAATCTTTTAATACATGCACATTGGCATTAATGGGATCATAACTATGTAATTGTGTTGTGAGTCCATATCTTGGCTCAAACGTCTCTTCACAATAGGTTCCAAAAATTTTATCCCAGAAAATAAATACGCCACCGTAATTTTTATCAATGTATTCTGGATTCATCGCATGGTGTACCCTGTGATGCGATGGGGTGACAAATATCGCTTCAAACCAATTGGGCAATTTATGAATCGCACGAGTATGAACCCAAAATTGGTAAGTGCGATTGAGTGCATCGATGATCAAATAAGATTCAACAGGGAAACCCAAAAGTGCAATAGGCAAATAAAAGATACCTATCCCGATATTTCTGATAAAAGACTGCCTAAGTGCTACGGACAAATTGAACTCTTCACTGGAATGGTGGACTACGTGAGATGCCCACAAAATTTTAATCTCATGACTATATCGGTGGGCAAGATAAAACAAAAAGTCCAATAGTACAAATAAAACCAACCAATGCAAAATGGAAGATGGAGCTAAATAGAATTTGGAAAGTGTTTCTACACCAAAGGATAAGAGATAGAGTTTATCATAAACGAACACAAGACCAAGTAATACCAAACCATCAAAGATTCGACTTAAAACACCTAAACTCAAATCAGCAAGTGAGTCTTCGAAATAATAGAAATCCTTTTTTTTGATTCGAGTATAAACAATCTCGATGATCATGAGTAAAAAATAAAAAGGAACAATAGATTCAATCAGTCTCATACACTTACCTTAACGATGTACCTATCGATAAGAAAGAAGAAATGAAAGCAAGTACCTTTCCTAGGATTTTCTATTTTGCCTAAAATTTAATTTTACGTTTATCCCCAAAGATCGCGTTCGTTATTGAATGGGATACCAACTCAATAACGAACATGGAAATTATTTTAATTGTTTACTCAAATCTATATTCAATTCTGTGAATGCGTTATTGAGAGCTGAATTCCATCCAATGACAAGTGCTTCTGCATCCTTTTTTTCAATTGTGTTATTTTGTTTGTATGTTTTTCGAAACACTGGTGAAGAAATACTATTCATATCTTCATAAACAACAACTTCAAATTCCACAACGGCTTTTGGTTCTTTGGATCGAAAATCTCCGTACAATTGAGATAAATTTAGTTCAATGTAATGAGTTACATTCAATCTTGTGTGTAAATTTGCATCCCATTCAAAATTCCCTGATTGTATCAGTGATTTCGAAAATTCTTCTTTGAAGTTATGCGAGGGAGGAATGAAAAATCCATTATAAAAATCAGATTCATAAACGGCATTGTCCCTTCGGTAAACAAACTCTTTTCCTTCAAATCTTTGTGAGATAAATACTTTTCGCACAAAAAAGGTTCTTGGTTTAGGAGGAGAAAACAACTGTTTTGTATCATTTGTCTCAATTAGAAAAAATCTTTTTTCTGGAAACGTTTTACTGACACCAAAACATTGGGTAAATAGAATACTAAATAAACTAACGGTAAATATGCGGATCAAAAATTTCATGAAAATCATTTCCAAAGTTTAGACTTGTTTGGTGCATCTCCAAATAAAAATTGGGAAGGGTATTTTTTCGCATTTGAAGTTACTTCTTTTAAGTCTTCTGAGGCAATTCGTAAGTTTTCAATGGAAGTAGAAATATCACCTTGGTTTGCTGCGAGTAATGTATCCAATCGTTTGAGTGTTGTTTGTAATTGTGAAACTGATTGGTCTAGTTTTTTAGGGAGATTTTGAGTTTCTGGGCTTGCGATGAGTGCTTTTACTTCTCCATTCGTTTTCCGTAAGTCCACAAGTAATGAAGTTGCTTCCCTAGAAAGGTCACCAAGTCTTGCGTCCAAAATCGTTTGGTTTAAATTTTTGATCAAATCACCAACACCCATTAGAATTTTGTCTACATCTGCTTTTTCTACCTTATCAAAAAACTTATCAACTGAAGCTGTAAATCTTGAGATAGTACTTGGTGCTGATGGAATATATACTGTTTTTGGTTCCCACTCAATGGATAAAGGAGGATTTTTTTCAGGATTCAAATAATCGACTTCTAAATACGCAGTGCCCGTTAACCCTTGTGAGGCGAGACGTACACGAAGACCACTTTGGATCATTCTCTCTACAGTCTTTTTTAGATCGTTCCCATATACACCTTTCACAAAATCAGGAACTGACATTTTAATGAGAACATACCTTCCATAACGTAGAGCCGTATCTTCGTTTAGTTTGTCTGCATATTCATTTTGTACAAAAGTAATTTCTTGGACGGTTCCTACCTTTACCCCCCTGTGTTTCACAGGCGATCCTATATCTAAACCTTGTACCGACTCATCAAAGTAAGTTTCTAAACTGACTGACCTTTGGAAAATATTCCCAGCCGTGAATACGATGAGAAAAAGGATTAGAGTAAAAAAACTAACTAAAACAAAAATTCCAACTTTAAAATAGATTTTATTGGATTGGTTCATAAGGGAGCACTCTCCTGTGGGATTCGATTGAAAAATTGTCTTACAAAAGGATCTTTTGATTTTTCTTTTAAGTCTTTCGGTTTTCCTTCGGCGATAATTCCTTTTTTAGATTTATCTAACACAATCACACGATCAGCCATTGTAAACACTGATGGTAATTCATGTGTAACGATCACAAAAGTAACTCCTAAGGTTCTCGACAAACGGATGATTAAATAATCAAGTTCGACACTGGTAATGGGATCAAGGCCAGCGCTTGGTTCGTCTAAAAAAATAATTTCAGGATCCATCGCCATAGCCCTCGCGATGGCAGCTCGTTTTTTCATACCCCCTGATAATTCAGAAGGACTCAAATGTGCAAATGGAAACAAACCTACCATTTTTAATTTGGTCATGACAATCTCATTCATGATGGGTAATGGTAAGTTTGTAAATTCTTCCAATGGCAGTCGTACATTTTCTAAAAGAGACATGGAACCAAACAATGCACTTTGTTGGTACATCACACCAATTCGGTTCCAGATTGCGACTTTTTGTTTGCCTTCTGCAAGAACGATGTCATCCTCATCGATCCAAATCCTTCCACTAAAAGGTTTGGTTAAGCCAATCATGTTCTTAAGCACAGTTGATTTTCCACAACCAGAACCACCTAGTATCCCGAAAATTTCTCCTTTATAAACATCAAAAGATATATCTTCCATGATCACAGAGTGGCCATATCCAGTTGTTAGGTGTTCGACACGAATAATTGGTTTCTCTTTCATATGCGTAAGTAAAAATATAGGACGGAAAAAATTCCATCTAAGATGGAAACTAATATGATCGAACCTACCACTGCTGATGTGGTGGATTCACCAACAGCACCAGCTCCTGATGCTGTTTTTAAGCCTCGGTAACATCCAATGGAAGCGATGATCATTCCAAAAAAATAAGATTTTAAGAGTCCCCCTAAAATATCGGAAAGCCCAACGGCAATGTTCACTTGGTTTACAAACGTAACGAGAGGGAATCCAAAACTCACAAGCACAACTGCTCCACCAATGAGACCAAATAAATTAAAGACAATGGTAAGAAGAGGTGTGACGATGAGAGAGGCAACAAGCCTTGGGATGATGAGAAATTGTACGGGAGGTAGACCCATTGTAGTCAATGCATCAATTTCTTCTGATACTTTCATGGTTCCAAGTTCTGCAGCAAAGGCGGAACCAGACCTTCCCGATAGAATAAAAGCTGTCATTAGGGGGCCTAGTTCACGGAATAAAGACAATCCCACTAGGTTTGCCACAAAGATCTCAGCTCCAAATTTCCGCATCGGAATGGCAGATTGGAAAGACATGATGAGTCCCAGTAAAAATCCAATCATGGCAATGATGGGAAACGCATTGACTCCCATGGATTCCGCTACACGGAAACTATCTTTCCAGCGGATTTTGGATGGGTGTAAAAAAGAACGCCAAAAGGAAACAGTAAGTTCACCAGTAAATGTAATTAAATATTTGAATTCCAATAAGGAATCGATGGTCAGTTTTCCAATTTGTTCTGATTTGCGAAGGGCAATTGCAAATTGTTCTTGGTATTTTTTGCTATCATCATTTGTGATATTGAGTCGGTAATTGAATTTTTCATCTAACCCATGCAAGGCGAACTGAATTTTTTTAGATTCACATTCTGTTCTTACTAATTTTAGAAATGAAATTCCAGATGAATCAGATTCTTTTAAATTTTGTGCAAATATTGAGATATTTCTGGGAGTATTTTTGGTGAGACTCTCCAAAAAGGTAACCCAATCTTTTGAAACTTCTTTTGTATTAAAAATCTCGGGTAAGTGAATTTCTAAGGTATTTCCTTCCCACAAAAATGAAGATTGTCTTTGGTTAGATTCCACGTTTCAAACGTAAAACTAATTCGGAACGAACACTAGGCAAGTGATTTTATTTTACATTCTAAAGCATTCTTTAGATCATTCTATATTTATGGGCAATTTTATGATCCAACTGATTGCATTTTCAGCAGGTTTATCCTTCTTATTTGCCATTGGCGAATTCCTTAGGACAAATGCGAGTCGGCAGACCAAAGTGCAGGGATTGTTATTTTTATTTGTCGCCTTTTTCCAAACTCACACCTATTTAGCAAGTACCGAACTGTATCAAATCTATCCACATTTTTATTTGGTTCATTTACCGTTCACTGCAAGTATAGGTTCCTTATTAAAACAATATTTTTCGGAACTTTGGAATGAGAACCCAGATAAAAATCGATTTTCCTTTTGGGAATTGACTCCTGCAATTTTTGTTTTTATACTGATGTTTCCATTTTACCTTTCTTCTGCTGAAACTAAAATTACAATTCACAATTCTTATTTGCAAAATGGAGTTCCTCTTAAATTCCAACTGATCATCGTACTAGCTGTTTTACCTATTTTTTATTCTGCATACTATGTTTTTTCCCATATGGTTCATTACGTTCGATGGGAATCATTCAAAAAATCAGCTCACCTTCGTTTGGTGGGACTCGTTGTTGGTTTTGGTGCTTTGGCGAGTGCAATTGGAGTCTATACTTTATTTTTCCATGCAAAACATGGATTGGAAATCGTGTCCTTTTTCTTATCTTGCCTGATCATCAGTATTTACCTATTGCGACAAAAAAGCCCTGAACTTTGGGGTGAGGTACAAAGGATTGTCATTGAAGAAAAAAAATACCAAACATCCCAATTGGGATCTTTTAACTTAGAAGACCTTCACAATCGTTTGAATTTTCTCATGGAAACAAAAAAAGTATATTTAGATGAAACGATTAATTTGGTAAAATTGGCAAAACATATGAGTTTGTCAGAACACCAACTTTCTGAATTTCTAAATTCTTATGTGAAAAAAAGTTTTTTCCATTTAGTCAATCATTACCGGATCAACGAAGCAAAATCATTATTTGCAAACCATCCAGAAAAAAACATTCTCACAATTGCATATGAAGTTGGATTCCCTTCCAAATCAACATTCTATGATGCCTTCAAACGGGAAATAGGGCAAAGCCCGAGTGAATATCGCAAGAATCTAAAAAAATAAAAACGAACGGACCGATTCGGAAGCATTTTTCATTCCGAATTGACCGATTCGGTCGATTCCCTGGAGAATACAGTGTATGCTAGTCTTAGTCTAAACTAGGTCAGGAGAAAAGTATGTTTGGTGGTCCCGTTCAGTGTGAATTGGTTCTTGATTGTGTAACCAAAATTGGGTTTATGCAGGGCATTTTAAATTTTATTCGTTATTATCCCATTGCAGGATTGGCTTTTCTACTATTCTATGTTTGGCGAAAGGATTTTTTTGAAACGTATCGAATCCAAAAACTTTACCCAAAAGCAGAAAAAGTTTGGAAAGAGTTTCGCCAATCTGCTGTCACTCTCATTGTCTTCACCATGGTGGCTGTGACAAACATCACACTGATGAAAGCAAAAATAGTTCCGAGTGGAGTTTACTTTGGATCTGTTTCAGGTGTATGGGAAATCAGTTATCTCTTTATCAGTTTTTTCTTCATCACGGTTTGGCATGAGACATGGTTCTATTGGATGCACAGATTTGCTCATTTGAAAAAAGTATACCCACATGTACATTCGGAACACCACCAATCTGTGAATCCATCTCCTTTGGCTGCTTACAGGTTCCAAGCAACAGAAGCATTTTTAGAAGCAATTTATATTGTCCCTTTTGTAATGTTTGTGCCGGTTCATTTTTATGTAGTTCTGTTCCACACCTTTTATGCGATGATCCTCAATATTTGGTGGCACCTTGGGTATGAATTTTTTCCCAAAGGATGGGCATCACACCCGATCACAAAATGGATCAATAGTTCCACTCACCACAACCTCCACCACCAAAAGTTCCATGGAAATTACTCATTGTATTTCAATGTATGGGACCGAGTGATGGGAACCAACTTTCCTTATTACGAAGATTACTTCGAACAAGTGGTAGCTGAGAGGGAAAAAAAGCAGAGTGAAAGAGAAAGGAAAGGGAAAATCAAAACGGAATCAGGGTTAGTTGTCTCTTAAATAAAATCATATTTGATTCCCCTCCCCAAGCCTGCGGCAGGGATCGAACGGAAATCCCTCCCGGGTACCAGTGTAAGGATTTAATTTTACAAGGGTAACTTTCGGGAGGATTGCAGGGAGAGCCCGACCCTGCTAACGATCCGATTCGGTTCTTAGAAATCATCGGGGCCGCCCAAAAAAAATCATCGAAACGTGACATAAATGTCTTTAGGAGGAAGGAAAACCGTCCGAAAGGGAAAGTAGAGAGGAAGAGAAATATGTTTGAAGCAACACATTTCATGAAAACTCAAGACCTATTGGAACGAGGGCTTGGCGCGGCGACACAAAGACGAAAGGTGATCTCCGATAACATTGCCAATGCGGATGTTCCTAATTTCAAACGATCCGAAGTTGTGTTTGAATCCATGTTAAAACGTGCGATTGAATCTGAAAAAATTGAAAAAGACAAAGCAGTTCCAACGAAAATCACAAACGACCGTCATATAGAATTTTTTAAACCTCTCGACTACCGCGATGCCAAACCAAAAACCAATTTGGATTACCTCACCACGATGAGACCAGATGGAAACAATGTGGACATCGAAAAGGAAGTAGTGGAGTCCAACCAAAACCAAATGAGTTATAATATCATGATTGATCGGTTAAACCAAAACAACCGTTTGCTTAACATTGTGATGAGAACCAATTAAGGAGTAAACGATGGGTATGTTTGATTCGATTAATATTTCTGCCACAGGTCTTTCTGCACAAAGACTCCGAATGGATGTGATCTCCAATAACATTGCTAACTCCACAACTACGAGAAATACCAATGGAGATGGCCCATTTCGACGTGACCGCGTCATCCTAACACCGATTAACCTCCGCACCCAATGGAAAAGCCCTGTGTATCCATTTGGAGTGGCTCCTGGCGAAGGGAAAGGGGTCAAGGTGATGAAAATTGAGAAGGACATGAGCCCTCTTCGTTTGACTTACGACCCTACTCACCCTGATGCCATCCAAACAGGACCAAAAAAAGGATACGTGGAACTGCCGAATATCAACATCGTCACAGAAATGACGGATATGATCTCTGCTTCCCGTTCTTACGAGGCCAATGTCCAACTCATCAATGGTTCCAAAGCCATGATGAACAAAGCCATGGAGATCGGCAGGGCGTAAGTTTCGGTCGTTTTGGTGCCTTTTTTTTATGAGACATAATTTTTTACTTTAGGTTTTTGATCGTTTACCGATGATTTGAAAGAGGAATCACCCATGTCCATTGACCGCATTACTTCCTTCTCCTCTCAATCTTACAAACCACATTCCCTTCTCCCCCAAGGAGACAAAGTGGGTATCCTTCGTTCAGATGACCGCCATTATGGAAAAACCAATGAAGCCAAATCTCCTGACGAAGTGGCGGGCACATTTGCAGATGCTTTGAAAAAAGCCTTTGAACAAGTGAATGACCAACAAGTGGAAGCAGACGAACTCACTCAAAAAATCGTGTTTGATCCAAACTCAGTGGAACTCCATGACGTGATGATTGCTGCAGAAAAAGCAAGGATCTCTCTTACGTTCGCAAAAACCATGTCAGACGGATTTGTAAGAGCTTACAGAGAACTCACTACGTTACGATAAACTAAACAGTTGAGAACTAATGTTTGTTGTCCTATCCTTCAGTTGATAGGGCGACCAAACACTCGTTCGACGGTTTCGAATCGAATTTGGATTTGGTCGTTAGGTCCAACCTTTACCCCTTTTTTCATCTGAACGGAATCAATTCGTTCCCCATTCACATACACCACCCAACCTGCATCCCAAGAATTTCGGATTCCATTCACTTCCATAATTTCTTCTGTACGATTGGTAGAGATAAACCTCATGGAAGGATCTTCGTTTTTGGACAACTCCGCAAGAAGGAATAGTAAGTCCTTTCGATCAAATAAAGAAGATGGTATGGACTTGGTTTCTTCATAGTCCTTTGACAAAAATTGAATTTGGATTTCTGGTTCTTTTGATTTATGGGAAGAACGAGTGAGTAAACAATTTTCCATTGCGAACACAAACAATCCCAGGAATACACTGAGTTGAATCGGATACATGAATTGTTTTGTCATTTTTTTAGAACAGTTCACTTCTTTTCATTTCTCTCAAAGGCATACACCAGTCCTTGTGCATTCAAATTTACATCCAAACGTAAGAGGGACCAGTCTTTCTCAGTGAGTGTGACCGAATTTCGATTGGCCAAAGATTGGATCATCATTTCTACTTGTTTTTCCATAAAGGAAAGTCGATTTTCTTTTGGTACTTGTTTGAGTTCGAGGATGGCATTCTGGCAGTCACGTAATCCAATTTTTAAATCTTCAGCACTTTGTTTTAGATTTTGGATCTCACCAAAATGTGTCAAATAACAAACATTAGCCCCTGTTCCTAAAATTAAATCAATGGAATGAATGGCTTCTTTGGCATCAAAGTCAGTTGGGGTTGTGGTAGGAAAAATAAATGATTTTCCGTTTTCCAAGTGGGGGTAAGAGATTCCAAATGAATCTCCCGTAAAAACACCATTTAGTTTTTTGTCATAGATACAAAAGTGGTGATTGGCATGACCCTTAGTATAAATGAACTCGAAACTATGGCCTTTCCAATCCAAAAATTCTCCGTCTTCCATCACACGCACTCTTTCTTTGGGAATGGGTTTGATCTCTCCATAGAGTTTTTGAAAATTTTCTTTTCCATACACAGAGGTTGCACTTTTGATGAGAAGGCTTGGGTCGATCAAATGTTTGGCAGTTTTGGGATGTGCTAGTAACACTGCATTTGGACAAGATTCAAGTAGCACCCAAGCCCCACCTGCATGGTCTAAATGGACATGGGTCACAATGATATAATCTAAGTTTGACGGACTGACATGTTGTTTGTCCATCACAGAAAGGATTTTTGGAATCGCATGGGTTGTATTGGTTTCAACAACAATCCCATGCCCTTCTTCTTCGATGAGATAAGCAGAAGCAACTTGTTTTAGATCAGCGTATTCTGTATCAATGGTGATAAAAGTGCCCATAGACATACAGTATGGTCAAAAGAACTACTTTGTCAGCTTAAATTCTATTCTCCAACCCTTCAAACGGGAAGTCGTAACTTGACTTCGATCCATTTCAAAACCTGCTTTGCCTTAAGAATTGAGAATCGCAAAATGTTTTTGATTCGTTTTATATAAATTTTTAAACACAGAAAAGTTTTTATCATATACAGGTTTTAAATCTGGATTGGGAAACCAAGTTTTATCGACTGGGATCATTCGTTTGATGTCCTCGTATGTTTTGATTTTCCCAAGGCCCAAGGCAACGATCGCTGCTGCTCCAATTGCGCCTACATTTTCCGGATGGACAACACGTTCGATGGTTTTCCCTGTAATGTCAGCTAACATTTGACAGATGAAATCAGAACGAGCCACTCCTCCCACAAATCGAATGGTTTTTGAAGTCCGAACTTTTGTATTGGATAACTCTAAAATCCATCGTTTGTGGAACAAAATCCCTTCAATCACAGCTCGGATCAAAATTCGTTTTCCTGTATGCAAACTGATATTAAAGAAGATCCCTCTTGCTTTTGGATCTTCAAACGGACATCGATTTCCATGTAACCAAGGTGTGAAGATCACACCTTGCGAACCAGGTTCTGTATCTCTTATGGAATCAAACATAAACTCAAATAAACTCGCGTAAACAGCATCTGGGCCATCTGTGATTTTCTTTTTTTCTAAGTACAAATCAATTTCATCTAATGCCAAATGGTCTTTCACCCATTGTAAACATTTGCCCGAAGTTTCTTGTTCTCCGAAATAATTATAATACCCTTCACGACTTCCCACAATGGAAGCAATCCTAGCATTGATATCAACTGTCCGTTTTTTTGTAACAGTACCAATCCATCCCGATGTCCCAGCGTAAATATGAGTGTCTCCCTCTGAAACGGCACCTGCTCCCACTCCAATGAGAGATGCATCCCCTCCACCACCAAACACGGGTGTACCGGTCTTTAGTCCTAAAAACTCTGCTGCTTCGTTTGTGAGCCCTCCTACTTTTTCTTCGGCATTGATGAGTTTTGGCAAATGTTCTTTGCGGACACCAAATAACTTACAAAGGAATGGACTCCAGTTTCCTTTGCCTTTTCTCGAATTATATAAAAATGTAGCAAAAGCAGAATCCCTTGTCATCACTGCTTGGTTTGTACACCTAGCGATCAAATATTCTTTGACATCAAACCACCATCTCACCTTATTAAAGTTATCTGGTTCATTTTTTTCCACCCATTTGTATTTCCAAATTGGATCTTTTACACTTGCGGCAACTGCACCCGTAATCCAGAGAGATACCAAAAGTTTAAACGCGTTGATGCCTTCCACTTTCAATCCATGTTCTATCCCTGCTTTCATTTCTTTTGTGGCCCTTTGGTCCATATAACTCATCACATTTCGGACAGGGCGAAATCTTTCATCTACAAGCACAAGGCCTTGCATTTGTGAACAAAAGGAAATGCCTTGGATCTTTTGCTTGGATACTTTCGCTTCGTTTAACACAAGTTCCGTTGTAAAGCGCATTGCCTCCCAAAAGTCTTCTGGATTTTGTTCGGCTCCCCCATTCGGCAAAAGTTGGATGGGGTATTCTTTTGAGGCTGATGCCAAAAGAGTGAGGGACGAGGTCATCTGAAATAGGCAGGTTTTCACCCCTGTGGTGCCAATGTCATAGGCTAAGATACAGTCTGAATCCATGGAGTCTCCGTCGCTCTTGGGAAACATTGTCCCGGTTTTCACCAATTTCAGGCCATGGTTGCCATTTTTTGGAGTTTTTCTGGCAAGAGAGCAAAAAAGTGAGTGATCACTCACAAGCATTGAGTAGGATCAGCTCCGTTGGCAATCGATTTTTGATCCCCCGGGTTCTTTTCCGAAAGGAGAACCCCAATCGGGGGAACAGGGTTTTTGAAACTTCGTGTTGCTATCGGGATTAAGGGAGTGAGTTGTATGAGCCAAATGCCAGTAAAAGTGTATGGATACCGTTGGGTGGTATTATTTGCCTACGTGGTGATCACGGCGACCATCTGTTTGCAATGGTTGTCTTTTGCTCCCATTGCCAGAGAAGCAAAAGAGTTTTATATGGTGTCCCCTCTGCAAATTGATCTTTTGTCTTTGGTGTTTTTAGCTGTTTTTGTTTTCATCGCCATCCCTGCCTCGTATGTGATTGATACCTATGGAATCAAAATTGGTGTTGGCTTCGGCGCTATTTTAACAGGCGTTTGTGGGTTACTCAAAGGGATGTATGCCACGGATTATTCCGTTGTTCTAGTTTGCCAATTAGGACTTGCCATTGCCCAACCTTTCCTCCTCAATGCCGTGACAAAAATTAGCGTATTGTGGTTTCCCATCCACGAAAGGGCAACATCCGTTGCCTTAGGAACTCTTGCACAGTTTCTCGGAATCATCCTCGTGATGATCCTCACCCCCATCCTCTTACACAGTGGAAACACGATCCCAGAAGTGATGATGTTGTATGGGTTTGTTTCTATGGCGAGTGCGATTCTTTTTTTACTCCTTGTAAGAGAAAAACCTCCCACCTCACCGAGTACACACGGCGAAGACCATGAACTCTCCTTTCTCGAAGGGATCCGTTTTTTATGGAAACAAGCCGACATGAAAAAGATTCTCTTTTTGTTTCTCATAGGTCTTGGTGTGTTTAATGCTGTTAGCACCTGTATCGATCAGATTTGTGAAATCAAAGGTTTAAACACAGAAGAGTCTGGACTTGTGGGTGGGGTGATGCTCATCGCAGGGATTGTTGGTGGCATTTTTGTTCCTCCCCTCTCTGACAAATTCCAAAAACGAAAACTATTTTTAGTCATCGCGATGGTTGGTTTTTTATTAGGACTCTCTGTTTTTGTTTTGTTCCAAGGATTTCTCCCGTTACTCATTGGTTCGGTAGTGATTGGATTTTTTTTACTGGGGATTGGTGCACCCATTGGATTCCAATACTGTGCAGAGATCACATCCCCTGCCCCAGAGTCCACCTCACAAGGGTTGCTTCTCCTTGTGGGCCAAGTCTCAGGGATTGTTTTTATCTTAGGGCTTAATTTTTTTGGAATGGTATCGTTTTTATATGTGTTACTTGCGTTAACAGTATTAACACTGGCACTTGTCTTCCAATTGAAAGAAAGTCCGTTTATGCAAAGTTAACCGCCTAAGGCACGTCTGATGAATTTCATGACAGCTTTGACAACTGCTTCATCATCTTCAAATACGCCTTCGCCCAAATAAATTTTCATGCGTTCCTTGTAATACACGGTGGCATAGGAAAACTGTAAGGTCATAAAGATATTATCGAGTAAAAAAGCCGACAGGTTACTATCCACATCACTGGCAATGGTTCCTTCTTGTTTGGCTGCGCTAATCATATCGATATAACATTTTGCTGATAAGGATTCCAATTCACCTGACAGGCGTGTAATGAGTTCATAATTACTTTCCGTTGTCATTTCATTGTAGAGACGAATGATGTCTTGGTTCATGCGAGAATGGTTTTGGATGATCCTTACAATCTTTTCCACCTTCCCAAAAAAATCCAAATCCATAGACAATACGGTTTCTAAGGTTTTTTCCAATTGGGTGATCCCATAATCGACCACGGTTAAGAAAAAATCCTCTTTGGTTTCGAAGTATTTGTAAAGGGAACCAACACTTATCCCCGCTTTTTGGGCGATGGTATTGGTATTGGCGCTTGTGAAACCACGGTTGGCAAATTCAGAGATGGCTATGGATAAAATTCGATTCCGTTTTTCTTCCGAAATCCGTTCGAAACTTTCATTAAAGTGTTTTGTATCAGCCATATGCATCTTCCTACCTATGAATGAAAAAAGGCTGGATTTCTCAAGGAAATTGAGCGCAATTCCAAAAGAATCTCAGAAACTTTCTAAATTTTCCATTTCCTTCTTGACAATGAGTGATGACTCACTCATTGTCAAGTAAAAGAACACGGACGAGGAAACATCGTATGGCCACAGGCTTTTCCATCAATGAATACCCTAATGTAGACCAAGTTTACAAAGACTTGCGGAAATTAATTTCCCTACCGATCCGTTCCATTCGCAAAAACGAAATGGAAAACATCATCCAAAACTACTTTGAAACAAAATGTAGTAAGTCCAAGGCTATGATCACAAAGGCTTCGGAATACATCCCAGGTGGTGTCCAACACAACTTATCTTTCAATTTTCCTTTCCCCCTTGTGTTTACCAAAGCAGCCGGTGCCTATTTATATGATTTAGATGGAAACAAATACATCGACTTTTTGCAAGCAGGTGGACCCACAGTACTCGGCAGTAACCCCACAAGTGTTCGTAAAAAAGTAATCGAACTCTTAGATTCCACAGGACCAGTCACTGGACTTTTCCATGAATACGAATACAAACTTGCTGAAAAAATTGTCGAACTTGTTCCTTCTGTGGAAATGTTTCGCATGTTAGGTTCTGGAACTGAAGCATGTATGGCTTCCATCCGAGTGGCAAGACTTGCAACAAAGAAGAAAAACATCGTGAAGATGGGTGGAGCTTACCATGGATGGAGTGACCAACTAGCTTATGGCCTTCGGATCCCAGGCACAAGGCATTTTGAAGCCAATGGTGTCCCAAGATCGATTTTCAAATACACACAAGAATTTTATCCGAATGATCTAAATTCACTCGAATCCGTCCTCAAACGAAATCGTTTTTTTGGTGGAACCGCTGCCGTTCTCATTGAACCCGTTGGACCTGAAAGTGGAACAAGACCACTTGATAAAGATTTTAACAAAGGTGTCAGAGAACTTTGTAACAAATATGGTGCCTTACTTATTTTTGATGAAGTGGTAACCGCATTTCGCATTGGTCTTAGTGGAGCACAAGGTTACTTTGGTGTGGAACCTGATCTCACTGTCTTTGGAAAAGTTGTCGCTGGTGGTTATCCTTCTGCGGGTGGGCTTGGTGGTAAAAAAGAATACATGAAGTATGTATCTGCTGGATTACAAACGGGCACCAAAAAGGCGTTAATTGGTGGAACGATGGCAGCAAACCCACTCAGTTCCCTTGCAGGATACTTTACACTTTGTGAAATGGAAAAAACCAATGCCTGTGAAAAATCGGGTAGAGCTGGTGACCGCCTAACAAAGGGATTACAAAAACTCATCAAAAAATACAACTTACCCTTTGTTGCCTTCAACCAAGGTTCTATCTGCCATTTGGAAACCGTTGGTACGATGTTACTCGATATTGATATCAAGAAATTTTGGACCATCAAAAAAACCATTGCAGAAGCCCACAAACGCAAACACGCCATGGAAGAAATGGGAGCAGCTTACATGTCAGAAGGTCTTGTGACCCTTGCGGGAAGTAGGTTGTATACAAGTGCTGCTGATACGGACGCAGTGATAGATGATGCACTCAAACGATTTGACCGAGTTTTCCAAAAAGTGGAAGGGGTATAGAGAAACTTTTGATTGGAGTATCATTTTTCGATGATATTCAATTAGTCGACTAACATTTCTTTAATGACTTTTTTGATTTTCTGATTTGTTTTTGGATCGGATGAACCAAGTTTTTTTATCAATCTAGATCGATCTACAGTTCTTATCTGGTCCAAAACAATGGAACCTATTTTTCCTTTGAAGGTGATGGATACTCTGGTTGGGTAATTTCGCATCATGGTAGTCATTGGTGCAACCATCACCGTACGAATAAATTGGTTCATCTCATTAGGAGAAATTACAATACATGGTCTTGTTTTTTGGATCTCATGCCCGATAGTTGTATCTAAATTGACTAAAAAAATATCATACTGAGTGATTACCATTCCCAGTCCTCAGCCTCCAAGTCGAGTGCATCAGGCAGGATCAATGAATCATCATTTTGCTTTGCCATCTCTTGGAATTGGGTCGCCCAAGCTTTCCTTGGTCTTTCTTTATCAGGAGAGATGATGATTTTATCCCCATCGACTTTCAAATCTACTGTATCATCAATATGACATTCCTCTAATACTGTCTTCGGGATACGAATCCCCCTGGAATTTCCAATTTGAATCACAGCCACTTTCATATGTAATTACATTGTAGTCACATATGAATCCAACCGTCAACGAAAAGTAGGATACCATCCTTGCAATTTCCCTCTCACCACTTCAATTCCCACTCATCCCCCGAAAAGTACTTGTACATTTAGGGGAATTCATGGCATTATGTCTCAAATCTCTACGAGGCCCGAACTATGCCTGAACCACTGCAAAAGATCATCGATAATCTAAAAGAGTTATTCAACAAACTCGACAAAACCAAAAAAATGATTTTGGCTGGGGTGCTTGCAGTGGTGGTGGTAGCCGTCATCATCCTCTCCAATGTGTCCTCCCAAAGGAACCGAGTGGTTCTCTTCAAAGATTTGGATTCCAAAGACTTCTCAGAAGTCACAAAAAAATTAGATGCCCTTGGGTATTCGTATGGTTCAAGCGAAACCAGTGTCATCACAGTGGATCCAGAACAAAGGCAAGAAATTGTAACCAAACTTGCACAAGAAAATTTGATCCCAGCAGGTGTGACTGGTTGGGAACTCTTTGATATTGAAAAATTCACCGAAACACAATTTGACAAAGACATCAAAAAGTACAGAGCGTTAAAAGGTGCGATTGAAAAGTCGCTTAACACCTTACGCCCCATTGAAAAAGCAGATGTCAACATTGCCATCCCAGAAGGGGATTTGTTTGAATCAAACTCCTATCCAGTCAAAGCCAGTGTGATTTTACATTTCCGCCCTGGAGTGGAAGGAATTAGCAAAAAAGAAATCAAAGGGATTGTGAACTTAGTTGCAAGAGCTGTTCCCAAACTCAAACCAGAAAACGTAAGTGTTGCTGACCCTGATGGAAAAATCATTTCTGATTTTGAAGAAGACTTAGAAAAAGAAAGATTAGAATTAAGAATTGTCCAAGAAAAACTCCGAATCGAAGAAGAAGAACGTGTCAAACGTCTCATCGACATTCGAAACACTTTACGTTGGTACTTAGGTGGGGAAGACCGAGTGGATATCACTCGATTTGAATATTCCTTTAACTGGGACCAAGAATCCTTAACGGAAAACGAAGTATTACCAGTTGTTGCGGAAGAAGATAACCCTGATACACCATATAACGAACGTAAGCTAGTTGATGGTTATTCCTTAAAAGTATCTTCCAAAGAAACAAAAGAATCCTTTAAAGGAAGAGGTTTTACTCCTGATGGACCTGCAGGTACTGAACCAAACCTTCCTCCTGGATACAAAGATACAGACTACCAAAAGGCTGAGTATTCCAAAGACGAAAACATCAATAACTACGAATTTAACAAACGAGTCAAAGACATCAAACGCCAACCTTGGAAAATCGAAAAGATTGGATTGTCTGTGGTTGTGGATGGAGTTTGGGAACGTAAAGAACGAGAAGACGGAATGGGTTATGATCGTAAGTACATCCCAGTCGCCGAACAAGACTTAAAACTCATTCGTAAAAACTTAGAAGCAGCTATTGGTTACACAAGATCACGTGGTGACCAAATCAGTGTCATCACAATTCCAAAAGATAGGACAGAACAGTTCCGCGCTGAAGATGAAGAATTCCAAAGACAACGTGCGATACGAAATATGGTGATCGCATCCCTTGTCATTCTCATCTTACTCATCCTTGCTATCTTAGTGTATCGTGCGATCAAAAAAGAAATCGCAAGAAGAAGAAGACTCAGAGAAGAAGAACTTGCTGCACAACAACAAATGATGAGAGAAGCAGCTCTCCGTGTGATGGACGAAGGGGGAGCGGAAGTCGAACTCTCCCTCGACGAAAAACTCAGACGAGAACTTCTCGAAAACGCTATCAATTTGGCAAAAGAAAAACCAGAAGATGTGGCACAGTTACTCCGCACTTGGCTTGCCGAAGAGGAACAAACGTAAGGTAACTGATACCTTATTCAGCAACTGTTAGGATTCTTTTTTCCAGCGGATATTGGCACCACGAGAAATCCGAGAATAAACTTCTCGGAAGTATTGGTTAGGTGCCTTTCCATCTGGGTCTTGCGAATAACGAGGCCTTAGGCGGTGGACAAAATACATATCCAAATCACCCTTATTTTTCCCATGGACTTTCCCTCGATACTCTGTCACAAAAAAATACTTCACTAATTCATACGTTTCCTTAGAGACATTGATTTTTCCAGTTTCACCACCTGATTCCATTCGGGATGCAGTGTTCACTGTATCACCCCAGATGTCATAGGCAAACTTAAACCGACCCACTACCCCTGCCACAACGGGACCTGTGTGAATCCCAAGACGTAATTCCCAAAAGGGAAGGTCTAAAGCCGTTTTGATTTCCTTCAATTGGTTCATAAAACTTTGGATCTCGAGGGCCGCCAAACAAGCGTCAATGGCACTTGTTCGATTTTCCACAGGCAAACCACCGGCACACATATAACTGTCCCCTATGGTTTTTAATTTTTCCAAATTATTCCTGAGTATAATTTCATCAAACTGAGTGAAACAAGCATCGAGTTCTTCGATTAGGCTTTGTTCATCCATTCCTTCTGCAACTTTGGTAAAACCTTTGAAGTCAGTGAATAATACGGTAGCGTTTTCAAAACGGACTGGATTCACACTCCCCTTCAATTTTAATTCTTGGGCCACTTTGTAAGGTAAGATGTTTAATAAAAGTTTTTCGGATTCTTCACGTGCTTCTTCTGCTTTATCTTGTGCAATGAGAGCTTTTTCTCTTTCTTCATCTGCTTTTTGTTTTTCTAAATCTAACAAAAAATAGCTAATATCAAGTTCTTCAGCAAGTGGCCTTGACATGATGTAGACCACAAGGTAATTAAAGAGAACCAGTGGCAGAACAATCATAGTGAGATGAAATGCCGACTCCCCCACTCCATATTGTTCTCGTATCAATGGAAAATACAAAATAGCAGCAATTGCCATTGTAATGAGTCCAAGGTTTGCCAAACGTTGGCTTAATTGGATGGTCCTTCCTTCTAATGACAAGGCGCCATGTCTTAGAACCGCATAACCAAGTAAAAATGCAGGGATGAATTGGAAATCTGCAATGGGATAAATCGGAATTCCATGGCTTGGAAGTAAAGCGGCTAACAGTAATAATGCTGATAATAAAAAAGAACCAATGATCCACTTGGAGGCAAAGTTGATATACCCTTTGTTCCGAAGGAAGGTAATTAAAACTAATACTAACGCAATGGCTCCATTAGCTCCAACAAGAAGTTCCGCAGGGCCACCATGATGGACTCGAGACCAAGGGTAATCATAATAACCAATAAACAAATAGGGGGAAGGAGCTAAAATGGCTGCTGTGATACAAAGTAAATCGATTCCTTTCAACCAACTAGGTGACTTCTGACCAATCGCTTCAAAAACAAGTCGCACCATGATACTCGGTGCAAACGCAAAAGCCACAAAGGTCATCTGCGAAATCCGAAGTTGTACAACATAGGATATGTTTAATTTTAATGGAACAGATTGGATTACATAAAAACCAGTGAGAATGAGAGCGAACGCACAAAGTTGGTTGATCCTTGCCGATGGATTAGCCCCAGCAACGATGATGGATAAAAAAACTGCACCAAACACTGAAATGACGGGAGGTATCCCCCAAGGGTACCATTTTGCTGATTCATACGCATTTGGTGAAAGACCAAAGGAAACTCCAAAGGAAATAAAAATCAAAACAAAAGAAAGTAAGGCAAATAGAAAATAAAACATTCCATTCTTTTGGAATAATAGTTCATTCACATCAAAAAAATCAGAACGAAATACACCATAGGCAACAAGTAACATCGGAATGAATAAAAAGAATCCACCAGGATACACTTTGAATCCCAAAATACTGGGAGCATTTAAGGTTGTGAGTAAAAACAATAAATTAACACCGTGAAAGAGTGTGAGATGGTAATGTTTACGAATGTAATGGTAATGTTTGATAAAAGAAGGAAGAATGAGTAAAAAGTATCCTAACGGTGCAAGGATTCCCCAAGGCCTTACGAAGGCACTTCCCCGAGGGTATTTTCCGAATGGAAATTCAAACACGGTTGTTTCAAATCCTTTTCCTAAAAATACCCCCAAATACAATACAAAACTTGCAAACCAACAAACATAAGAATAGTATAACAGGAGTTTACTTTGTTTCCCCGTCATGTGAAAGGCTAGGTAAAAGGCAGTGGGTGCAAGTGGGGCAACAAAAAAATACAATAAATCATTCCACATTACAAGCGTTTCAACATCTTGGATCCATGCTCTTGTCGTTAATACAAGACCTACACATCCAAAACTGATAAATGAGATGGTCAGATTGAGATGAAAATAGCGATTCTCCTCTTTTGATTTTCGAAATTTTTGAAATGCAAAATAACTAAGAAATAAACCTACAACAAATGTCAAAATTCCCGGAGCACCATATGGAATTTGGTACCAAAAATATTCCCAATTGGAGATGATTCCCTCCGGTTTTACAAAATAAATTAGAGAATATGAATCCATCTTATATAAGATCGGCTATGAAATATTGAGAAAAGAGTCTTTTCTTCTATTTGACTCACTTCCTAAAATTTTGTGCTATGTCGGATATGTTAGATCTTAATTTTCCAAAAAAGAACGCTACAGAATGGTTGGCCTCAGGTAAATTTTTTGAATATAAAAAATTCCAAATCTTCTATATCCAAGAAGGAAGAGGTCAAAACTTAATCTTGTTACATGGTTTCCCAACTTCTTCATGGGATTATTCTAAAATTTATAATGGGTTAACAAGATACTTTAATACCATTGCGATTGATTTTTTAGGCTTCGGATATTCTTCAAAACCAATCAAACACGAATATACGTTAGTCGAACAAACCGATATCATCGAATCCTTTATTGAGAAAAATGCCCTCAAACGTGTCAAATTTGTCTTCCATGACTATGCTGTGAGTGTTGGCCAAGAAATCCTTGCTCGTCACTTAGAATCAAAAGAACGTAAGTATGAAATAGATGGTGCGGTGTTTTTTAATGGTGGTTTATTCCCTCATTTACATAGACCTACGTTCAAACAAAAACTACTCGCAACACCTATATTAGGTGCAATTCTCGCAAAATTCTATGATGAAAAAAAATTCGGCGTAGCATTTAGCGATGTTTTTGGTAAAAATACAAAACCCACAGAAAAAGAAATCTCTATACTTTGGAAACTCATCACCTATCCAAATAAAGTGCTTATCCCTCATAAACTTTTAAAATACATTAAAGAAAGAAGATACCATCGTGAACGTTGGAAAAATGCCCTCTTACAAACAGAAGTTCCATTGTTATTTATCAATGGAGGAGAAGATCCTGTCAGCGGGAGTCATTTAGCAGATGAAATTGACAAACTTCCGATCAAACATAAAAAACTGATTCGTTGGCCAAACATTGGTCACTACCCAATGTGGGAAAATCCTGACGAAAGTTTTAAAGAAATTTATGAATTTCTAAAATAAATAGAAATTAATAGTTGTTAGCTTATATCGCATTAGATTCTGAAAGGCCACCTACTATAAAATGATGAGTGGTCTTTAGGATCGATCGGAAGGATGAGGGGTGATTCCTTCCATCCCTGTTCCATCATCTATATTATCTGGATCGATATTTTGTTCTTTGACTTTGTATCGAATTTCGATTTTTTCAGGACTGATCTGCAATATTTCGATCCCTTTTAGATCTTTGTTTTTGATGATCCTAACTTTTGCTACCTGAGGTTGTAATTCTGGAACAATTTTGTTTTTAATTGGATCAAAGATATAATTACAAGGAACTTGTGCTGTAATGCCTGTTAGGATTTGTGCAGAACGAATTGGTTTTAGTGAAAAATAACGAATTGCAACTTGTTCTTCCGAAAGTTCTGCATCAAGTTTTGGATCTAACCCAGAACAAACGATAGGAATCCCTGCGGCAGTTTGTTCTCCCGTTTTATACGAAAGTGGAATAATATTTACATTCACCGTTACATCACGGGAGCCAAGGACATTCACACCTTTCGGCAAATCTGGAATTTTGACAGTTTTTGCAAAAGGTTCCTTACGATCCACAAGTGAGATTTCTGGCAAAACGACTTTATTAATTTTTTCAAGGTCTTGTGGTTTACCACTGAGTGTGATTTTTTGAGGGCTTAAAATTTGAGTCAACTTTTCAAAGTTAGCAGGTGGATTCCCTTCAAAAACTACTTCAATTGGAACCACTTTTAGTCCTCTGGATTCTATTTCCACTGGAACTGTTTTTTTAAGTTTTGTTACCTTCACTCCACTCGGAACACCAACAATTTTTTTGATAGGAACTTCTGTGACACCTAACTGGACATCTTCGGGATCAATCACAGCCTTCATAAATTGAGAATAATAGTTCACTACATCTTTTAAACCTTCCACACGAACTGGAATGGTTTTTTCTGGGTTTTTTGAATAACTCAAATTACCAGATAACTTTGGATAGTCGATGGGAACATTCACTGTTTTGATCAAAACTTTAGAGTTTTGCAAATTTACATAAAAGATACTAGCAATGATAAGCGAAATGAGTTTTGCTTTCCAATTCCGAACCATTTTTCCAAATAATTTCAATATCATATGATGACACCAGAATCTTTTTCTTTGGATTTTCTTTGTGATTCGTCTTTTACCTTTTTATTTCCTGACATGAGACCACTCACAAGAGCTTTCAACTCCAAGGGTTTGACTGGATGGATCATTTCCCCTTCGTAACAAATTGTAATGTCTCCAGTTTCTTCTGAAGTAACGATGATGATTGAATCAGTTTCTTCCGAAAGTCCAAGGGCAGATCTATGCCTTGCACCCAATGTTGAGATTTCTACAGAACTACTCATTGGCAAATAAGAAGCAGCACAAACAATTCTGTTTTGTTCTATGATGACGGCACCATCATGGAGTGGTGAGTTTTTAAAGAAGATGGTTTGTAAAATTTCAGAGGTCACAATGGAATCCATTGGAACTGCGTTTTCTGAAATGTCCTTAAGGCTAATGTCTTTCACAAGCACAATGATAGAGCCAATTTTTTCTTGGGACATGGCCCTCACAGCTTCGACAATCGGATCCAAATCAAAAGTAGGTTTTAAAAAGAACAAACGTAGGAGTCGAATCCTAGCCAGGTCACCTGTTAAACGGCGTAATTCAGGTTGCAAGAGAACAATGATAGCAAAAACAAGTGCTGGCCGAATATTCGTTAAGATCCATTCTAGTAACTCAAAACCTAAGTATTCGGCTAAACTTCCTGAGATCCAAATGATCCCTACACCAAATAAGAGCTGAATCCCTCGAGTTCTACGTAAGGTTGTATAGGTTTTATAAATTAAAAATGCGACGATGAGTACATCTAAACTAATGGAGATATAATTTTTACTCCATGGAATGATGTATAATCCTCGAAAAAAATCCAATTTATATTCCTAAAACATCAAACATATTATACAAACCTTTCGATTTGCCATGTAAAAATTCTGCGGCTTTCACTGCACCACTAGCAAATGTTTTGCGGTCCTGGGCACGATGGGTAATTTCAATCCTCTCTTCTGGACTAAAAAAATAAACTGTGTGTTCGCCAACGACTTCACCGGCACGCATCGTATGCATTGCGATTTCTTTTTGGTCTCGTTCAGGGTACATACCATGACGACCATAAATTACATTTTCTTCACTTCGTTTACTAGCTTCTAGTAACACTTCTTTTAGATACATCGCGGTACCAGAAGGAGCGTCTTTTTTATGTCTATGGTGGATGTCTAAAACTTCTATATCAAAATCTTCGTGTAAAACTTTCGCTGCAATTTCAGTGAGTTTGAAGAGTAAATTCACACCAACAGACATATTGGGAGAGAATACAATTGGGATAGTTTCAGAAGCAGACTTGATTAGAGTTTTATCAGAATCGGTAAGACCGGTTGTTCCAATCACCAATGGTTTATGATTTTTTAATGCTGTATTGAGAATGGATTCAAATCCAGTGTGAGTACTAAAATCAATTAACACATCAGAATCTTCGTTTGCTTTTTGTAAGTCGGAAGATAATAGAATTCCAGTTTCTTTGATACCTGCATGGTTTCCAGAATCAAAACCGGCATATATCGCACCCTCTCTTACAACAGCTGCGCTTAACACCGATTTTTTGGAAAGAGAAAGCACTTGGATGATGGCTTTCCCCATCCTACCACCAGCACCAATCACACCGACTTTGATTTTAGACAATGCCTTCCTCTTTTAATTGAAATACGATTTTTTTAAATGACTCAGCTGGTTGCCCTTCCGACAACGAAGTCATAGGCAATCTGAGTTCATTAGTGCAATAACCAAACCAACTCATAGCTGCTTTGATTGGGATTGGATTTGTTTCAATAAAAGCATTCACAAATACTGGGAGTAGTTTGTAGTAGATTTTTTTGGAAGCTACCAGATCACCACGAAGGTATAAAGAAACCATATCCACACATGCACGTGGGAATAAATTTGAAACTACAGATACAACTCCTTTTCCACCAATGGAAAGAACAGGAAGAGTTAAATTGTCATCACCAGATAACAAATCAAAGTCGGGTGGACAGAGCGAAATCACTTTTGCCATTTGTCCGAGATCACCTGTTGCTTCTTTGATTGCTGCAATTTTAGGGTGAGCCGCCAAACGACTAACCGTTTCTGGCAAAAGGTTTACATTGGTTCTACCAGGGATGTTGTACAACATCACAGGTTTTGATGATACATTTGCAATGGCTGTAAAGTGTTGGAACATCCCTTCTTGTGTAGGTTTGTTATAATACGGATTTACAGACAAAATTCCATCCACTCCATCTGCACAGGCGGACTCGGTGAGTTCAATTGCTTCTTTTGTGGAGTTAGAACCAGTACCCGCGATCACTTGGATTTTGCCCGCTACGATCTGCACCGTTTTTTGGATGAGTTCCTTATGTTCTTCGTAGGATAAAGTAGGAGATTCTCCCGTTGTTCCACAAGGAACCACACCAGCGACTCCGGATCGGATCTGGTTTTCTAGGATTTTAAAGTATTGATCGTAATCGATTTTCCCCTGGCGGAAAGGGGTGATGACCGCAGTATAAACGCCCTGAAACATAAATTAAACATCGAAGAGGGACTGATTTTTGCAATAAAAAACTGCCAAAAGACCCCGATCTGAGAAACTTTGCGAAAATGGTTCCTTTTTTTCCCATTTCCTTCCTCATTCTGGGCATCTTGAGCCTAATTTTGCACACATTTTATGTGTATTCCCGTTTTGGGGTGAAAGATGTGCCAAATGAACGGAGTTTGCATGACACGGTCACAAAAAAATCGGGTGGAATGTTTTTTATCCCTGTTTTTCTCCTCTCGACCCTTCTCTATTTACTCCCCCCTTTGCAGTCGATAGGAAGTGATCTTTTTCCCATTCGTAACGAACCATGGAATCTTTATCTTTTGTTAGTTGGTATTTTAATATTTTCCATTTTAGGATTTGTAGACGATTTATACCATTTAACACCGAAACTCCGCCTCGTATTAGAATTAGGAATTGTTTTTTTCTGTTTATGGGGCATACAACCCAATGTAAGTTTTTTGGGATTTGGTTCCATTCCCAGTTTTGTTCAAATTCTTTTTCTCACAATCTTCTTGGTATTTGGAATCAACTTAGTTAATTTTATGGATGGAATGGATTGGTATTTGGTGACCACATTCGCCATTTGTTTTGTTTCTTTAAGTTTTATTTTACCTGATTTTTACACCAAACCAAACCTAGGATACAGTTTGTACGCAGTGCTCTTTGTCTCCATGTTTGGATTTATCTTTTACAATTTCCCAAAAGCAAAATTATTTATGGGAGATAGTGGATCGCTGGCACTTGGATTTTTTGGATTGGTTCTCCCCTTACTTTACCAAAACAAATCAAATGGCATCCATTGGGATGTAACCGATTACTTTTATCTTTTTCCTTTTTTTTGGATTGATGGTGTCACCATCCTCATTAAACGATTCTTTCAGAAAAAACACCTATTCCAAGCGCATAGAGAACATTTGTACCAAAAACTGACCGAAACCAAACTGGGTAAAATTGGTTCTCTCGTTGTATTTTCCTTATTGAATGTAATGTTGGTTTGTTTCCATTTTCTATTAAAAGAATTTGGTTTTGGGAAAATTGTCATTTTCCTGATTTTGTTTCTGGTTTCGATTTTATCTTATGCTATCGTATGGTTATCAGCAACTAGAAAAAACCTTGCCTAAAGTTTGTAAAAATTCATCCTTTCCGATATGCCTCTTACAAAAAAAGAAATTCTCTTTTGCATTCTCAATGGGTTTCTCATTGGAATTGCCAATTTAATCCCTGGTGTATCTGGTGGAACCTTTGCTCTTATCTTGGGTTTGTATGACAGACTCATCACTGCCATCACTTCCTTAAATTTGGAAACCATCAAAGTTTCCCTTTCCTTACTTGTAGGCTTTTGGAAAGAAGATGTAAGAAATCGTTTTGCATTGGAAATGAAACGAATCGATTTTTGGTTTTTGGTATTCCTTGGTTTTGGACTTTTACTTTCCGTAATCTCTGGAGCAAAACTGATCCAATACTTATTACAAAACCACCCACAAGCAACTCTTGCCCTTTTCATAGGTCTCATCATTCCATCACTAGTCGTTCCCTACAAACTCATTGAAAAACATAGCCTTGTCGTTTGGCTATTCTTAGTCCCGGGAATTTTATTAACGATTGTTCCCAGTTTTTTTATGGGAGAAAACACCGGATCCGAAAATCCAATTTTTGCATTTGCCACTGGTATGATTGCCATTTCAGCGATGATCCTTCCAGGAATTTCCGGATCATACATCATGCTCGTGTTAGGTGAATACCAAATTGTCATCGGAAAACTTTCTACCATCTTAGAACCAGGTTCGATTCTTTTTTTAGGTGCGTTTGGGATTGGATGCCTACTTGGACTTTTGATTTTCACTCATATTGTTAAATGGTTATTTGTGAAATACAAATCACATACGATGACTTTTTTACTTGGACTGATCCTCGGATCCTTTTTTATCCTTTGGCCATTTAAAGATTATGCAAATGGACAAACAATTGTTGGTAGATCAGGTGAAGTCAAACGTGATATCCAAATTGCCACTGCCAAAAACATACTCCCAAAAGATTTTGAAGAAGCACAAATCCCACTCGCCTCACTTGTATTTGGTTTGGTATTGGGTTTGGGACTCAATCGATTGGAGTCGTTGCAAGAGAAGAAGTAGTATTTCGGATTCGTTCCACCAAAGTCTGGATTTCAAAATCCAGACTTCTGTCTTTCTCCATTGTATCAATTCCAGAAAACAATTTAAAATCAGGTACCAATTCTTTCCGTTTTGCAAACAAAGACGTTTGGTACACGGCATAACCAAAAATCGCTAACAGTTTCGTTGCACTTAGGACAGTCCTACGATTTCGTAAAACAGAGATCGCTCCCATAGGAACGATGTCTTGGTTATTACCATTGGTTGGGATTGATTGTATCGAACCTGGCATACTATCTCGTCGTACTTCTGCTGTTAGATGAGCTGACATGAGTCCTAATCCAGACAAACCAGCATAAGTTCCAGGTTTTGCAGACAACATCAAAGGAAATTCATCGTTTTCCTTTGGTTCCATCAGATAATTCAAAAAACGATCAACCCATGTAAACCAAACTGCCATGGCATTTTGTAAACGATCTGCTGCAAAACTAACTTGAGAGGCATAAAAACCTCCACCTTCTGCAAATCGAAACTCCGTCTTTTCATTCTCGGAAGTAGGAATCAAAACAGGATTATCAGACAATGAATTTAACTCTTGTTCTACGATGTTTTTTATCGATTCTATTTCATCCCAAATGGAACCTAATATTTGTGGAATACATCGAACCGAATAAATGTCTTGGATTCGTTTTCCTTCCACTTTCCTTTTTGGATTTTGGGACACAATGGGATGGAGTAAACTGGATAGGAACTTAGGTCCCTTAAATTGTTTGTGTTTGTGGTATTCTGGATGGAAGGCATCTGGGAAAACAGAATGGTAATGGAAAAGATATTGTAAAATCTCAATGGTTAACAAAAACAAATTCCGAAATTCCATCACTTGGTAACCTAGAAGGGCTGTTGTAAAACTAGTCCCATTGGTAAGTGAGATGGCTTCTTTTGGTTGTGGGGTCCAAGGAAGGCCTTTGATTTCTGATCGTTTTCCATTTAACTTTGTGGGGCCTAACTCCTTTCCTTTGCCCGTGAATCCAGATTCACCTAGGAGAGCCAATGGAATATAACTGAGTGGGATTAAATCTCCCGATGCAGAGAGAGAACCTCTTTCTGGTATGATGGGAATACAATCCAATTTGAGGAGCTCGTTTAAAATTTCTAAGGTTTCATACCGAATCCCAGAACCACCAAGTGATAAACTAAAGAGTCTTGCTGCCAGTACAACCCTTGCTTCATTGTGGTGTAAATGAGAATGAGGAATTCCATCACCAGTTAACACTGGCTCTACGGTTAAATGATAGATCAGTGATTTTTGAATGAGTTCCAATTCTTCATTGGAAGTGAATGCATGTGGACCAAATCCCGTGTGAATGCCATAGATGAGTTTCTCTTTGGATGAGGACAAAATAGATTCGAGTGTTTTACGTTCTTGTTCTAATCTTTCCTTCCTTTCCGAAAGATGCGAAAACGAACCAGAGTGAGATAAAGAATATAATTCAGATAATTGGAGAAACATGAAATGATAGAACACCAGGGAAAGTTTCCCTGGTGTTGTTACAACTTAGACGAAGAAAATAAAAGTGAGGAGGATAAAAACAGGAACTAAAATTCCCATTGAATATGCTAAATACCCACCAAAAGAAGGCATCTTCACTTTGTTTTCTTCTGCAACTGACTTCACCATAAAGTTAGGAGCGTTACCTATATATGTATTGGCACCCATAAACACAGCACCTACTGAAATTGCTTTTAAGATCTCTTCTGCTTGGACGTTTCCAATGAATTGGCCAAGAGTGAGAGGAGCAGATCCTGCTGGAGTGAGAAGACCTGATGCAAGGGAACCAAACGTTAAGTACGTAGGAGCATTGTCCAATACGGAAGAAAATGCACCAGTTGCCCAGAAAAATTGCCAATTTTCAGTGATCCCAAGTTCTTTTCCATGTGCTTCGAGTAGTACAAGAGCAGGAATCATCGTGATGAAAATTCCAATGAAGAGGTAAGCCACTTCTTGGATGGGATGTAAAGTAAAGTTATTAAACTTTCGATCTGTTTCTTTCGAAGTAAATTTGGAAAGACCAATGAGGATAACAAGCACTGCTTCACGGATGAATCCAAGTGTTGGAGTTTCGTTGATTTGTGGGATGTAGTTACTGTTTAAAAAAGCAACTGCCAAAATCACACCGAGTAACCAAATGAAGTTCACTTGCCCACCAATGGAAAAAGGAGTTGCGAGTTTATCATCACGTTTGAGATCTTTTTTGGTTTCTTTTTTATAAGCCATTGTATCCCAAACAAAGTAAACAGTGAGTAGGATCGCAACTGCCAATAACATCTCAGGTAATAACTTAAAAGTCCAAGTGAAAGGAACACCTTTGAGGTAACCTAAAAACAATGGAGGATCTCCGAGTGGAGTTAAAGAACCACCAATATTGGAAACAAGGAAAATAAAAAACACAACAGTATGAACAACATGTTTTCTTTCGCTATTTGTTTTTAACAAAGGACGAATGAGTAACATTGATGCACCAGTTGTTCCAATAAAAGAAGCAAGAGCCGCACCAATTAAAAGATACAATGTGTTGTTCAGTGGAGTTGCATGGATATCACCTTTAATCACAATTCCACCGGAAATATAAAACAAGGAACCGAGTAAAATGATAAAGGGGATATAATCAAAGAATACAGTGTGTACTATGTTATGGCTATAACCATAAACAAGTAATACAACAAAAGAGATCGCTCCAAGCCCTACAGCTAAAATGAGTTTGTTATTATTGTCTTCCCACCAATGCGCTGTTTTGTGAGAGGCAACAGGCAAAATTGCAATGGAAAGGAGAATTGCCACGAAAGGTAATACTGTCCAATATGGGAGTTCTTCGTGAACGGATTCACCATGAGAGGAATGCCCAGTTTCCTCTTGTGTTGTTGTCTCGGTTGGAACCGGAGTTGGTTCTTCGGCAAATATCCCGGAAGTTGTCGCAGACAAACATACCAGGAAAACCATCAATGTGAGAAGCTTCTTCAACGTGCTCACCATCCTATTTTTTTTAGGACAGCATACCCGAAAGAGAAATCACTTGGAACTAAAAAAAGCGTGATTCTCCAATTTTTAAAGGAACAAATGCCGATTCGGAGATTCCCGATTGTTTCAATGCCTCTTTTGTGCGGGGCACAGGAGAATCAAGAGGTTCGTCCGATAAAACAAAGGTCATATAATGCATCGGAACTAGGTATTTTGCCTTTAGATCTAAAAAACTGAGCACTGCTTGGTTTGGATCAATGTGGACTGGTTCCATAAGCCATCTTGGTTCTGTCGCACCAATTGGTAAAATCGCAATGTCGATGGGACCAAAATGGTTTGCGATCTCTTTAAAATGAGTGTAATACCCAGTATCACCTGCAAAATAAACTTTCTCTTTTGCACCGACGACCATAAAACTCCCCCATAAAGTTTCATCACGGTCAAAAAGACTTCTGCCACTAAAATGTTGTGTCGGAGTGAAAGTTAATTTTAGCGAACGAAATGTTACTTCTTCCCACCAATCCAATTCTTTTACATGTTTCAGTCCAGCACCTAACAATAATTTTCGATTCCCAAGTCCAGTGAGAACCAAGGGATGGAATGTTTCTTCTAAGATTTTTAAAGTGGGGATATCAGTATGATCGTAATGATTATGAGATAAGATGATGATATCAATTTTTGGTAAATTAGTGATCGAAATTCCAGGTGGAGTGTATCGTTTTGGACCAGCAAAACTGAGTGGAGAACATCTTTCACTCCAGATAGGATCTGTGAGGATATTCACTCCATCCATTTGGACAAGAGTTGTCGCATGTCCAACCCAAGTCACCGATAGTTTGGATTGATTCTTTTGTAAGAGACTTCCATCATTTTTTAGGATGGGAAACTCTGGATAGGCTTTAGCGTCCAAACTGTACGGTAAAAAAAACCGATCCCATTGCCATGCAAAAACATCCCAGAAACCTTTTCGTTTGAAATCAGGATTTGGGTTCTGGAATCCGGATTCGGCATGGTGTGTTTTTAGGATTTTGGAATCAGAAAGGATGTTTGTCGACAATCCAATTGACAAAAGAAGGGAGATTACGTTTTTCCATTTCACGAAGTTTAGACTGTTAAGAAGCAAAAATGGAAAGCTTCATTTTTCGATTGCCTTTTTCTGAATCCAAAGCAAAATCTCATACTATAATGTATCGATTTGACGAAACAAAAAATTTGTTCATCGCCTATGCAAAATGGAGAGATGCAGTCGATCGTACGGAAGGAAACGAAACTGTTTTTGGTTCCAATGCCGAAATTTCAGAAATTGCAAGGGATCTCAGGGAAGACGCTGAGTTCGAACTACGAATCCTCATCCAAGATTTAAAAAAACAAAATCCAGCAGCAATCAAAGAATGGGTTGAGCTCACCAAACAGTTCTTAAATGATCCAGAAATAGGAGTTTCAGAAGAACAAATACAATTGAGAAAACAGATCGCAAGGGATTGGAAATACTCACGTTCTCCACTTGGTGTCTCTGTTCGTTACCCCCACCCTTCTCAATATTGGGGAAGTGGAATAGGAGTTCTTGGTCCTGATTTGGACTGGTAAAACTGGCGGTGGTTCCAATCCTTAGATTATGGATTCCTTATTTTTCATTTTCTCAAAAGTTCTTACCATATTTCTTTACCCCTTACCTGTTTTTTTCCTCTTTTGTTTGTATCTATTGTTTCGCATCAAACCAAAGAAAACGAAGTTTCTTTTTTTTCTCGTTTGTTTGTTTTTATATCTCACTTCCAGTTCTTACATTGCCAATTCACTTGTATCTAGTCTGGAAAAAGATTATCCTCCTATTTCCATCCAGGATGCTCCCAATGCGGATGTAGCCATTGTTCTCGGTGGAATGATCCAAACCATTTCTTCCGTAAAGGCAAGGCCTGAACTCACAGATTCTGCAGACCGAATCACAGATGCTGTTCGCCTTTACAATGCAGGCAAAGTCAAAAAAATCCTATTTACTGGTGGGTCTGGTTTGTTATTGTCTGACGAATTCCGCGAGGCAAACTTAGCCAAATCGTTGTTAATCGATTTAGGTGTAAAAGAATCCGACATCATCTTAGAAAACAATTCCAGAAATACATATGAAAATGCAGTTGAAACGAAAAAAATCGTGGAGAAATTAAATTTTAAAACCTATATCCTGATCACTTCAGCCTTTCATATGAAACGTGCATCTGGTTGTTTCCAAAAACAAAATTTAAATGCGTTCCTTTTCCCAACCGATTATAGATCATTTCAAATGGATTCTGGTGCCTTTGAATTGTTTTTACCATCAGCTGGTTATCTTGATACGACTACATTTGCGATAAAGGAATGGGTTGGGTATTTTGTTTACCGTGCCAAATCCTACCTTTAAATCAGGTTTTTCCGAATGATTCCCTATAACCTTTTTGTTTGACCGAAACTACCAATCAGAGAGCTTAGAGGAAAGACGTGATTTCGTCTAAAGAATGGACTATGAATCGTAAGTTTTTAACCCTTTTATTCCTCATTGCAATCTCTCTTGGAGGCATTGCTTATTTTTCCTCACAAGAAACATCGTATCTTCTCCTCGATGCTTCTGAACTTGCTGCCAATCCCACAAAATACTCGGAACAAAACTTACGAGTGAGGGGATTTGTTCGCGTAGGGAGTTTGGTGCGTGAAGGGAAAAAAGCAAAATTTGATTTGGAACTCAACGACCAAATCATCCCTGTTTTTTTTACAGGAGAAACACTTTTGCCAGATGCTTTTAAAGAAGGAGCAAGGGCACGAGTGGATGGAAAATTAGAAAAGGGAGTCCTTGTTGCAAGTCACGTCGAAGCGAAATGTGCTTCCAAATATGAAGCAGGGTATGCTGAGGAAAAATGAATAATTTAGGAACCATATTACTTTCTGCATCTCTCGCCATTTTAATTTTTTCTGCCATCCAAACCATCTACGGAATCATTTCAAAAGAACGAAAAGCTGTGGAACTAGGTCGTTTGGCCCTTATGACAAATCCATTTGTCATTGTATTAACCTTTGTCGTTTTACTCACACAACTTGTCAGATCAGACTATAGCAACTATTATGTGGTGATGCATTCCAGCGAACATCTCCCTTTATTTTATAAAATGACTTCTATTTGGTCTGGGTCATCGGGTAGTTTACTGTTTTGGAATTTGATTTTAAATGTTTTCACCTTCATCGTGTTATGGCAAACTCGTAAGTCCATAGAAGACCGAATCCCAATGATGAATCTCATCCTTGCGGTTTTATCTGGTTTTTTTAGTTTCCTCGCTGTGTTTTATGGAGACGCTCAACCATTCCGCGAATTTGTTCCCGAAGCAGCGGCAGGAAGAGGACTGAATCCCCTCCTCCAACACTGGGCCATGATCATCCACCCTCCCATTCTTTATATTGGTTATGTGAGTATCTCCATACCATTTGCAATTGCAATGTCAGCACTTGTATCGGGCCAACTTTCAGAAGATTGGATGAAGTTCATTCGTAAATGGACTTTGTTTTCTTGGTTTTTTCTCGGTACAGGAATTTTACTCGGATCCAAATGGGCCTACGAAGAGTTAGGTTGGGGTGGGTATTGGGCATGGGACCCAGTCGAAAACGCATCGTTAATGCCTTGGTTACTCACAAGTGCCTTTGTTCATTCTGTTGTTATCCAAGAACGTCGAGGAATGTTGAAGTTTTGGAATATGTTACTCGTGATCCTTGCCTTTCACTTTAGTTTACTTGGCACATGGATCACTCGTTCAGGTGTTCTCGAAGGTCCTCATAGTTTTTCCAAATCGACAATCGGGACTCCGTTTATCGTTTATATCATCGCAAGTTTTTTGTTTTTCACAGGGTTTGTGATCTACCGAAGGAAAAACCTCACACCAGAACGAAACTTAGAAGCTATCACCTCCAAAGAAGGAAGTTTTTTATTAAACAACTTTCTTTTGGTACTTTCGACCGCAGCTATTTTGTTAGGTGTATTTTCCCCTCTCCTCTATGGTAAAGAATTTAAAGCTCCTTGGTTTAATTCTTGGGGTGTTCCTGCAGGGATCTTTTTATTATTACTCATGGGTTCAGCACCATTACTTGCTTGGCGAAAAGGTGCTGGAGCAGTATTTTTTTCTACCTTACTCAAACCTTTCCTATTTGGAATTTTGGGTGGTGGACTCTACATCCTGTTTTATTCACAAAACTTTACAAAACCCGATTCCAAGTACGGAGATGTTTTAGCAGAAGTGTATTCCGTTCTCACAGTCGGAATTGGTGTATTTACCATTGCCGGGATCATCCAAGAATACTACCGAGGAATCAAAGCAAGACGAGATGAACACAAAGATGAATCTTTGTTACGAGCTGGGCTAAACTTACTTCTTAAAAACAAAAGACGATATGGTGGGTATTTAGTACACTTCTCCCTTGTTCTTATCTTTATTGGTTATGCTGGGAATGCCTTTAAAATCAATACATCCGTTCGTTTCTTTTATGAGCTCCAACCACCTACTTCAGAAGAAATCATCTACCAATCCATCGACAAAGCAATGATTGGTGGTTATCAAATCGAAGCAAACACACTCAAAATCAAACCTGTTCTTATCTCTGGACTTGGCGGGGAACCTAACATCCAAAATGTGATTGTGTCCCAAGAAGCTAGTTACGGAATTTATCGTGGATTGGAAAAAATTGCGACACTTGATACTGAACGTAGGTTTTATCCACAGATTTCCCACCTAACGGGAGATTTCGAAACCCATATCCCAACAAGTGAACCAGCCATCCACTCCATGGCAAAAGAAGATTTTTACATCCAACTGGGTGCAATTGAAACTTCGGATCTAAAATCAGAAAACCCTGACTTACCACTCATGTTCATGCAGTATTACTTCACACCAGGAAGTGAAACAGACAAACTCAAACTTTTCCTCAATTTCCCAAGGCAAATTGTAGCAAATTTAGAAGTTTGGATCAACCCACTTGTAAAATTGATTTGGATTGGATCCTTACTCTATTTTATGTCTGGAATCTTTTTGTTACTCCCCATAGGCGAAAGGAAAAAACAAACCAAAGGGAATCCAATATGAAACAAATAGGATATGAAAGTTCGTTTCGAATGCCAATGTTCCCAATAGGCAATCGGTATGTTTCGACGGGTTTTTTATTACGAGGGTTCCTTTCGATTGTACTCTTTATGGGAATCACAAGTAATGTGTTTTCTCAAAAAACAACCACCAATCTAAAAGAAGAAACTCAGATCCAAACCTTCCTTAAGGTCACAGAGAAAATCCGATGTATCTGTTTACCAAGCCTTCCTATCCAGTCGTGTTCCTTTAACATGTGTGCTGCTTCCAGTTATCTCAAAAGTTTCATTGAAAATCGAATCAAAGAAGGAATGGGAGAAGGAGAAATCATTTCCAAAATGGAAAATGGATTTGGCACTTCAGTTTTACAAGACCCTATTGTAATCATGTTCCAAGAAAATGGAAACCAAGGTATGGTTGATTCGATCGTGTATGGTTTTGGTCCTAAAATCTTAGCAAAACCTGATGATACTTGGATCAATGCCACATTACTTGGATTAGGTGTTCTTGGGTTATTTGGGATCTATCGATATGGAACTAAAAAATCACGTGAAAAATCTGCTCTTTCCCAATCAAACTCCAAAACTCCATCAACTTCTACAACAGAAGCCATCAAAGAAAAAATTCGCAAATTTGAAGAGTCTTAAGAGATTCTGAAGGTAGGAATTTTTCATTCGGACCAAGGATAGATTCAAAAGAATACGAATCTCAATTAAGGAAAGGATACCGTTTCACAATCTTTCCGAATTTGAACCAACGCAGAGACTAAAGAATTTGTATCCTCCCTTGTTAATTTTGCATTCAAACTGATCCGCAATCTTGGCGTGGGAACTGTCGGTGGACGGATGGCGCGAACATCGAGACCCATCTCCTGTAATCGTTTGGCATAATATAAAGATTCTTTTTCGGATGAAAGTAATAAAGGGATGATATGAGATTCTGTATTCGTAATCATAAAACCATTCGTTTGTAACGATTGTTTTAATTCTCTAGTGAGTTCAAATAAATGAAACCTCTCAGTCTCCATAGATCGTAATAAGTCTAAAGCATACATTGCCAATTTAGAAATGATGGGTAGTGGTGCCGTAGAAAATATAAATGGTCGCATGACATTGACCAAATGGTCTCTACCCATTTGTTTTGTTACGATGATCCCTCCTTCCAATCCAAATGATTTACCGAGTGTATACACTCGGTAATCAATCGATTGAATGTCTTCGGGAGGTAAATCGCGAAACAAAATCCCCTTGCCTTCTTTGCCATACACTCCGAGTGCGTGTGCTTCATCCACAATCAGGACAAACCCATATTGTTTTTTTAATGTGAGTAGTTTGGAAAAATCGGGGCTATCTCCATCCATACTAAACAAAGATTCGGTAACAACGATTCGTTTGTGTTTCTGGTTTGGGTCTTCGGCATTTGCCTTGTTTAGTAACGTTTGTAAATGTTGCAAATCCAAGTGGTTGTAGTATTTTTTTTTGGCACCAGAAATCCGTATCCCATCCAAAATCGAGGCATGATTCAAACGGTCTGTAAAAACATAACAATTTGGCGCAGCAATGGAATCAATGAGCCCCAAGTTTGCGACAAAACCATTGGAAACAAGTAAGGCTGCCTCTCCATTCACAAAGTTTGCAAATTCCGTTTCGAACAAATCCATGGAATCATAATTTCCACGAACAAGCCGTGAAGCTGTCGAACCAAAGGGATACAAATCTGTTAAAGACCTGTAGTATTCCAACATACGAGAGTTAGTGGCTAGGCCCATGTAATCATTGGAACAAAAATCAATCCCATGATAGGTTTTAGTTTCCCGAAATAATTGTTTTTCCTTGATGGACTCCAGTTTTTTTTGAATTTCTTCCCAATGATGGCTCACAATCACCAGTTTTCCTGGCCTAAAATTTTTTCCGATTTAATTTTTCTAAGAATTTGTTAGAATGAACCAAAGAAATGGACGTGTTACCGCAAGAATCTTTGGAAATAATTCGGAGAGCAAAGAGTATCATCTTTCTGACAGGGGCTGGTATTTCAAACGAAAGTGGAATCCCAACGTTTCGCGGAGAAGGTGGACTTTGGAAAAACTTCCGAGCAGAGGATTTAGCAACTCCTGAAGCTTTCCTAAAAAATCCAGAACTCGTTTGGGAATGGTACGATTGGCGAAGGAATATTTGTAAAAATGCAAAACCCAATCCAGGCCATATAACAATTGCCAAATGGCAAAAAAAATCAAGTTCTGTTTCCCTCATTACTCAAAATGTAGACGGCCTTCATCCGCGTGCAGGAAGTGAATCCATCATCGAACTTCATGGGAATATTTTTCGTGTCAGGTGTACAAATTGTTCGGCAAAATTCCATTTGGAACAAGATGGTTTAGACCATCCTGGACTTAAATTTTGTAAACATTGTGAATCCCTACTTAGGCCCGACATTGTTTGGTTTGGAGAAGAGTATGACCAAACACTTCTCACAAAAAGTTGGGAACTATGTAAACAATCACAAATCGTTTTTGTCATTGGAACGAGTGCCAACGTATCTGTCCCCGCCCAATTAGCGCTCACCGCGATTCGGAATGGAGCAATCGGGATTGAAATCAATCCAGCTGAAACAAATCTTACACCTTCCATGAAACACCATTTTGGTGGAAAATCAGGTGAAGTATTACCCAAAATTTGGAATGAAGTATTTCCAAACGAACCATTAGACTAAAGGATCCCAAATTATGCTAACATTTGTTTTACTTGTTTTATCCAATATCTTTATGACTTTTGCCTGGTATGGCCATTTAAAATATGCAAAATCAAACCAAATGTTTTATGTGATTTTGTTTTCATGGGGCATTGCATTTTTTGAATATGTGCTTATGGTACCTGCCAATCGAATCGGGTATACTGTATATAAATATGAAGGATTCCAATTAAAGATCATCCAAGAGATGATTACAATCTTTGTTTTTATCCTTTTTGCCACCTTGTTTTTAGGCGAAAAAATCAAATGGAATTATATCGTTAGTTTTGGATTGATCTTACTTGCTGGTTTTTTTGCGTTTGGATTTGGGAACAATTCAAACAGTCACTAAAAATTGGACAAGGGACTTTGCAAGTTCCTCTTTTGGTAAAGGTCCAATCTCTTTCACAAGTCCACTCGGACCAAAAATACGTAATATCGATTCTACTTCACCAAATCCTTTTCCATGTCCAACTACATTTCCTACGATGTAATGTAAACCTTTGCGAACGAGTTTTTCTCTCGCATGTTTTTCCAAATCATTTGTTTCTGCTGCAAACCCAACGCGAATCGAATTCTTGATTTGGTTTTCTTTGATGTACTCATCCACTTGTTTTAAAACATCTGGATTTTCTTCTAATTCGAGTAATAATCCCTTACTTCCTTCAGAAGTTCTTTCTTTTTTGATTTTATGTTCTGCAGTCATGATGGGACGAAAATCTGCAGGAGCCGCTGCCATCACAAGTAAAGTATCATCCAACATTTGAGATAAAACTGTATCTCGAAGTTGCATTGTTGTTTCGACTTCTAAGTTTTGTTTGGCGCCTTCCACATTCGCATATCGTTCCAAGGTATTCCCATGGATATAAATCACATCTACAGGGTATTGTAAAAAATACTTTGCAATTTCATATCCCATTTTTCCAGACGAAGCATTAGAGATATACCGAACAGGGTCAATCCACTCGCGTGTGGGACCAGATGTAATGACAACACGTTTGAATTTTAAATTCATGAATTTTTTCTATGAAGTTCGATGATTTGTTCCATGATGGTTTCGACTGTTGCTAACTTTCCATACCCTTCATCACCACAAACAACAATGCCTTTGTCTGGAGATACAATATGTACACCATCGGCTACTAATGTTTTTAAATTCCGTTGTACAGCAGGATGGAGATACATCCCAGGATTCATGGAAGGTGCCACAAGCACTGGTGAAGTACATGCAAGGTAAGTAGAAGTCACCAAATCATCAGCGATTCCATTAGCCATTTTTCCTATGATGTTAGCGGAAGCTGGAACAACTGCAAAAACGGATGCAATGTTTTTGATCTCAATATGAGCCATACCCGTATCAAATTCATCAATTCGAACAGGTTTACTAGTTAGAGCTTCAAAGGTAATTTTACCAACAAACTTAGTGGCGTTAGCCGTCATAATCACTCGCACTGGGTATCCGTTTTTGGTAAGACCTCTAACCAAATCACAAGCTTTATAAGAGGCGATAGAACCTGAGACTGCGATGATAATTTCTTTCATTTACCGATCCTCGTAGGATAATTCCCGTTCCATTTCGGCATCGTGGTCTTCTTCTAATTTCGGTGTGAATAGGATGGAAATGATTTTGTTTCCTTCCATTTTTTTCACCTTGAGGCTACCTTTTTTGATTTGAACGATACTACCTTCTTTTGGCATATCTTCATTTTTTTCCATAAAGTAACCAGCGATGGTTCGAACCTCTTCCATATCGGATGGTTCTTCCCCTTCTAATATATCAGTTAAGCTAGAAAGTTCGGTTTCTCCATCGAGAGTGATGGTTTTAGTTTTTTTATTCTTGGAAGTTACATCCACTTCATCGGTGTCAGTTTCATCTCGAATTTCACCAAAAAATTCTTCGATAATATCTTCTAACGTAAGTAAGCCGGAAACTCCACCGTATTCATCAATGACAATCGCCATATGTTGTTTTTTCTCACGGAGTTTTGTCATCACTCGTTCGATGGACATGGATTCAGGAACTTTTACAAAATCCTTTTCCATGATAACGGTAATTTTTTCTTTTTTGCCTTTGGCCGACAGATGGGCCGCTTGCCATTTTAAAAATTTTTGAACGTGGACAATCCCAACAATTTTATCGAGTGTTTGGTTGTAAACTGGGTATCTTGAAAAACTATGTTCGGCAATGAGGGGAAGTAGTTTGTCGATCGTTGATTCTTGTGGAATTCCAATGATGGAAAGACGATGTGTCATTACATCCTTGGCAGTATGTTCCGAAAAATCAAAGGTTTTCTGGATGAGTTGCATTTCTGCATTATCAATTCGACCTTGTTTTCTTTGTTCCTCGATGATGATCATGAGTTCTTCAGCAGAATGGACATATTTATCACCTGTTCGTTGCAAACGGAACAGAGTGAGAATCCCACCTGCCAATCTATTCATGACAAAAGTTACAGGAAAAAACAAATAATAAAAAAGCCACATGGGAGCCGATACACCGAGTGCAATTGCTTCGGTATTCTGGATTGCCAAAGTTTTAGGAACTAACTCTCCTAAGATGACATGCAATAGAGTGATGAGTGTGAAGGATACACCGATCGAGATACTGTGGATGGTCACCAGATCCAATTCAATTTGGAACATGTGAAGGAATCCAGAGACAACACTCGCAAATAAAGCCTCACCAATCCAACCAAGGAGTAAACTGGCGATGGTGATCCCTACTTGGCAAACCGATAACATATCATCGATTTTAGAGACCGCTTTTTTGGTGAGATGGGACATGGCCCGGTTTTCTTTGACAAGCTCCTCTAGACGAGAGGGGCGGATTGATACCATCGCAAACTCTGCAGCGACGAAGAAACCATTGACAAAGACAAGGAGGAAGATGAGAAAGATGCCGATTATTTCCATAGAAACTCGAACACCACTAAAGTTTTAAGATCAGGGTCCATTGTATAATGAGGAACAGAATTAAGTATTTTGGACCGAACTTCTAGTGTCGCCTACAATTTGCGGAGATTTTCCAGGAAATCACATCGGAAATCAAAATCCAATCCTTCCATCGTCCAAAACCCTAATCGAAATTTTAATTTCGATTAAAACCTTTATGTCACATTTATTGGGCCGTAGAATAAATCCAAACCCCGTCTTCTTTGTACGCTGCTTGTTCGGTCAGGCTTTGTAATGAAATCTGGTCAAGGACAGGAAGTGTTGGAAGGTATCCAATTTTTTTTGTGCCAGAGCGAAACCAAAAATGTAACCACTCTTGGTGGAGATTCGGGTCGTTCCATGATTTCCCTAACACTCGTTCGGTATAGACGATCATTTTTGGAACCGTTCGGTAATCGATCCTGCGGTACAATTTGAGTAAAGAAATCTCCTCTGTGACCCCAGTTTCCGATCGGCAGGACCAACTGAGGACAGGACCTAAATTGGAAACACTGGCATTAGTAGGAAAATCCCATAGATGTAATCGTTCTTTGTCTTTTAATATCCTCGATCCTTCAAAATAAGCGGTGTCAACAAGTGTGATTCCTTTTCCATCCAGCGAACGCAAGTTTGTCGGACATTTCCAAGAATACAAATTGAGAGGTTTTTGAGTGTCTGTGTTGGGATACAAACTAAAGAAAAAGACAAAGGACTGTTCTTTCATTTCTTTTTTGAGAGAACGAAACAATCCCATCCCAGATTCATTTAGATAAATTTGAATTTTATCATGGTCCTTATTTGCAGAAACAAGTTCTCTCACAACATCTATAATATCAGAAGCATCGGGTCTTTGTGTTCGTACCATTTTCCAATTCAATTGGTTTCGTTTGGAATCTTTTGGATTGAATGTGAAAACATAAAACTCATCTTTATAAGGAAGGAGGAATACAGTAGGAAGTTTGACTGATTCTAAGGAACGTGTATTTTCTTCTTCATTTTTCCTCTGGATCAAATTTTCCGTTTCCCTACTCTCTGCATAAGTGGAATCGAAAAACTTAGATTCTCTTGCAGTGGAAAATCCAGATAAAAATTTAAACTGTTGGTTCACATATGGAATTTGGAATAAAGAATGGGGACTCCCCTTTGTATTCCGTTGTGTTTTGACTGAATTGTATTTAAACAATGTATCAAAAAGTCCCCATACATCATTATCATCACGTAAATGGCTGAGAGCATATTCAAAAAACAAATCTGTCGAAAAAGCAAGTGGCCTGTAGTTACGAATGTAATACAAATCTTCGTATGGATGGTTTAATAAATAATCGCTGATTCCATCTTTGATATTTCCATTCACAGGACCTTTTTTTCCAGAAGCGGTATGAGCAAAAATAAATCCAAAATTACGTAAAAATTCAGCTGCATAAAATGCATTTTCATCATCTAAAATCCCACGGCTTTTTGTGAGTTCAATGGTTGATTTACGATATTCCTTTCGATAGATCTGATTATAACCCTGTAAAATGGTAGCCGCGTATTCTAATCGTCTCCATTTTTTTTCCTGAGCCATATAAATGATCTCATCTGTCATCCGAGATGACAACTCAGGATTTTGGTCCATTAACATTTGGGAAATACGGAGTTTAGGCCAAATATCTGCCTCTGTTAACTTTTCTGGATCTTTGATTTTTTGTAATGCTTTTAGTGCTGATTCTGAACCGTTCACTTTGTACAAAGAAACTGAAATCAAATCTTTTACTTCTGCCAAACTCATCGGTTCGTTTAAAAAAGGATGATGAATGTCTGAAGACCAATTATTTAGATCTAATTTTATATAATAATCTAAGGATTTTTTATAATCTTTTTGGAAATAGGCAAGTGCACCTAACTTTACATAAATACGATTCAAGATGGATGTTTTTTTACCACGTGCTGACTTTAAAAAATTCTGAAATGATTCTTCTGCTCCATTATAATCACCTGATAAAATCTGGAAAAATGCCAATCTTTCGATCGAGTTTTCGTTATAAGCACCATCAGTGATTCGCTCCAAATCCATGATCATTCTTTGGAAATGAATCCCTTCTCTTACAAAACCTAAAAATGACAATTTGGCTGGTAGGTCTTCATCAATCCGATCTAGAAGTGGAATCCATTCTAAATTGGTATCTTCAAAAAATGGTGAACTCACCCGCATTATGTTCACAAAATGTTTGTGCATATCTTTATCTTTTCCCGTAGGAAGATCGATATAATATTGCAAACGAAAAACTCGGCAAAGAGAATAGTATGGTTTTGTTTTTTGACAATCCATACGTACCATTGTTTTTTTCTCATCCTCTCCTGTTTGGAAAAGATTCGTTCGCATATTCTTTGCTAAATTACGAAAGTAGGTATTTGGTTCTTTTTGAATGTATGTATCTAATGTTTTGATGGCTTGGACTTCGTCACCTTGTGAATGTTTCCACAAAGAAGTGAGTAAAAAATCGGCAAACGAATACTCTCCTTTTTTTGTCCTTAAGTCATATAAAATATTCGCAATTCCAACCTTGTCTTTTTTCCTCAGGTAGTATTCACCAAGCATAAGATAAAAATCAATTTCCTGATTCGTGGTGAGAGATTCTGGAGTCTTAAATCGAAAATCATCGCGAATGGTAAGTTGTTCTTTTCCTTGGATGAGTAATTTTCCTTGGGCACCAGAGACAATCCAGCCATGATTTCTCTGATTTTGTGCGTATATAGTAGTATGAGAAATCAGAATGATGAAACTGAAAAAAATAGAAAGTGACAGTCGACTCTTCATCGTATCTTTGATTCTCTAGGACCAAGGGATTTGGTCAAGTGACATAAAGGGAAATGGCAGAAAGTTTCGATTACCAAACGATTGTTGAAAGTTTTGACGAATTCATCCTCATCATGGATGGAAATTTAGAAATCCAATTCGCCCAAACATCTCCCAATCTTTACCTCCCAAAAGATTCCATTAGCGTTGGAAAACACCTAAAGGAACTCCCCATTATCCCAAGGGATGGGCTTATTTTATCCAATTTGTGCCAAGAAACATTGAGCCGAAGGATTCCATTCCAGTTTTTTACCTCACTTCTAGGCAACCAATACCGGATCTTAGGAAGGTTTCTCGAAACCAAATCTGGGCCTTGTGTGGTTTTACGTGGAGAACCAAATTTTAATATCGAAGGTGTGATTTTAGATAGTGGACCCTATGTCATTTTTCGATATAAATTTGATTCTGAATTTTTGATTACCTATGTATCACCCAATGTTTCACTTAACTTAGGTTACCAAACGGGTGATTTTAAAAAAGGAAATTTAAAAATCCAAGATTTGGTACACCCTGATGACCAAAAACAAATCGAAAGCGAAGAAAAGGAATACATAAAAAATAAACAAAGAACTTACCAAAGGGAATTTCGTTTCAAAAAACTTGATGGAAGTTACATCTATTTATCTGAATATAGTGTTGTCAGTTATTACGACTCTTACCCTACCGAAAAAATTTCTTATTTTTCTGACATAAGTGAACGTAAAGAAAAAGAATTAGAAATCAAGAATCAGAGAGACGAATTAAATCGTATTCGCTTATTATTCGAAGAAACAAATGCGGCAGCCAATGTAGGCGCTTGGGAAGTTGACTTAATTCATAATACCATTTTTTGGGCAAAAGAAACCAAACGAATCCATGAAGTAGATGATGATTATTTACCCAGTTTGGAAAATGCGTTCCACTTTTACCCGATTGAATCGGAACAAATTGCTTTACGGAAAGCTTTTGAAGCAACTATTCAAGATGGATCTTCTTATGAACTGATATTACAAATTAGGACAAATACTGGAAAGCTCAAATGGGTAAAAACCATCGGGCATGGAGTTTTTGAAAATGGAAAATGCATTCGTGTGTATGGAAGTTTCCAAGACATCACAAATAGTGTAAACTTAGACAAACAAAAAGAAGAAGCATTGTCTAAATTGGAAACAATTTTAGATGCAACAACCCATGTGACAATTATTGGTACCGATGTGAATGGGACCATTACCCATTTCAACAAAGGTGCTGAATACCATTTGCAATATTCCGCAGAAGAAATGATCGGGAAAAATACACCTTCCATCTTACACAAAGAAGATGAGGTATTATTTCGCGCAGAATCCCTTTCGCAAGAGTTTGGTGTTCCCATTTCAGGCTTTGAAACTTTTGTCCACAAAGCACGATTAGGTGCATTTGATTCTCATGAATGGACTTACATACGCAAAGATGGTTCTGAATTCCCAATCCAATTGGTGGTCACTGCAAGTAAAAATCCAAAAGGAGAAATCACAGGGTTTTTAGGAATTGGGATCGATATTTCAACTCAGAAAGCCACCGAAGAAGCGTTACGTGAAAGTGAAAGGAGATGGCAGTTTGCTCTAGAAGGTTCTGGTGATGGCATTTGGGATTGGAACGCAGAAACTGACCAGGTGTATTTTTCTAATCAATGGAAATCAATGTTAGGTTTTTCAGAATCAGAAGTGGGAACTGATTTATCGGAATGGGAAAAGCGAGTACACCCTGAAGATTTAAACCATTGTTTAGAGGCATTGGAGAAACACTTCCGAGGTGATTCAAATGTATATATGAGTGAACATCGAATGTTATGCAAAGATGGAACTTATAAATGGATTCTTGACAGAGGGAAAGTCATTGAACGTACAGAAGATGGAAAACCTTTACGTGTGATTGGAACCCATACAGACATCACTCATAGAAAGATATTAGAACAAGATTTAATCATTGCACGGGAAAAAGCAGAAAAGGCTTCCATTGCCAAATCCAATTTTTTGGCAAATATGAGCCATGAAATTCGTACACCGCTCAATGGAGTCATTGGTTTTGCAGACTTACTGATGCGAACCGACTTAAACCAAGTCCAAAGAAAGTATATGGAGACTGTGCATTTGTCTGCACTTTCACTTCTTGATTTGATCAACGACATCCTAGATTTTTCTAAAATAGAATCAGGCAAAATGGAACTCTATAAAGAGAGAGTGAATATTTTTGATCTACTACACCAAATTGCTGAAATCGTTAAACACAAAGCATACGAAAAAGGTTTAGAACTCATTTTAAATATTTCTCCAAAAGTCCCAAGGAATGTGTTTGTTGATTCGCTTCGACTGCGGCAAATCCTATTGAATTTAATTGGCAATGCCCTTAAGTTCACTCTCAAAGGGGAAATCCAAATCAAATTAACAGCAAACCCAGTGAATCAAAACGAATATGAATTCTTATTTGAGGTCATAGATACAGGAATTGGGATTAGTAAAGAAAACCAAAACAAAATTTTTGAAGTATTTGCACAGGCTGATAGTTCCACTACACGGCAGTTTGGTGGAACAGGACTCGGCCTATCAATCTCTTCCAAATTATTACAATTATTTGGAAGTAAAATTGAATTAGAATCCGAACTAAACAAAGGATCCCGATTTTATTTTAAATTCATAACAATTGCTGATAATGAAAGAAACATTGAACCGAACTTGGAATCAATCAAAAGAGTTATGGTTGTTGATGATAACGAAACCAATCTTTCTGTGATTAGAGAAATGTTGGCTTATAAAAATATTGAAACGATAACATTCAGTTCTCCCAAATTAGCCCTGAATCATTTCCAAGAAGGGAATGCATATGATATCGTCATCTCTGATTACAATATGCCAGAGATGAATGGATTGGATTTGATTTCAAAGCTCAAAGTCTATGCGCTCACATCAAAATCAAAAATTCCGAAATTCACGATTCATTCCTCTTCCAATGAAGAATCCTTGTATGAAAAGGGGAAAGAAATTGGAGTCGGTGTCATTTTATTAAAACCGATCCAAACCAATATTTTGTATGAAAGTTTATACGACTTAGTTTCAGGAAGACATTCCGAAAAAGATCCGAATCTAAAAGAAAAGTTCAATCCAATTGTCACCAATGAAAAAACAAAGGTGATGATCGTAGAAGACAATCCTGTAAATATGATGTTAACAAAAACAATCGTATTAAAAATTTTACAATCTGCCATAATCATCGAAGCAACAAATGGTTTGGAAGCTGTGGAACATTTTAAAAAAACCGAACCTGATCTTGTCCTCATGGACATCCAAATGCCAGAGATGAATGGGTATGACGCAACTAGAGAAATTAGAAAACTACAGATTGGCCAAAATGTTCCCATTATTGCACTGACCGCAGGCACTCTGTCAGATGAAGAAAACCGATGTTTGGAAAGCGGAATGAATGATTATATATCCAAACCTGTTGTTTTGAATACTATTGCAGAAAAAATGAAACACTGGCTTTTGAAAAATTAGAGATTGAATACGATTGTCCGATTGACCCTTGTTCCATCTCATGGACATTGTGCTAGTTTCTGTATCTAAACTTTCCAAAACCATCGGCGAAAAAAAACTTTTTTCAAACCTAGACTTCTCCATTAGCGAAGGCGAAAAACTTGCCATAGTCGGAATCAATGGATCCGGTAAGTCCACCCTACTCCGCGCCATTTTAGGAAAGGAAGAAACGGATTCAGGCCAGATCATCAAAAACAATAATCTTAAAATTTCGATATTAGACCAAAACCCCGTATTTGATTCCAATGAAACAATCCTCGACCATATCTACAAAGGAGACAACAAACTCGTAAAAACCATTCGTAAGTATGAAGACATTTGTGAACGTATGGGTGAAGGGGAAGAAGGACTGGATGATGAATTTACAAATGTTTCCCAAGAAATGGACAGATTATCAGCTTGGGATTACGAACAACAAATCAAATCCATATTACGAGAATTAGGTGTTGAAAAGCTAGAGCGCAAGATGTCTGAGTTGTCAGGTGGAATGCTCAAAAAAGTAGAACTTGCTAAGGCACTCATTGATGAAAGTAATTTACTCATTTTAGATGAACCAACAAACCATTTGGATGTTAAATCCATCTTATGGTTAGAAGATTACCTTGCGAATTTAGACAAAGCCATCTTACTCATCACCCACGACCGTTATTTTTTAGATCGAATTGTGAACAAAATTTTGGAACTCGATCGCGGAAATTATTTTCTCTATGAAGGGAATTATTCGATTTATTTAGAACGAAAAGTGGAACGAGAAGAAACCCTTCAAAAACAAGAAGATAAAATCAAACAGTTTTTAAAACAAGAAGTCAAGTGGCTAAAACGCCAACCAAAAGCCCGCACCACCAAACAAAAAGCAAGGATTGACCGAGCAAACGAATTACAAGGTAGAGAAAAACGGGAAATCCAAAAGGATTTAGAACTGAGTGTCGCTGCTAAACGCCAAGGGAAAACTATATTAGAGATCCATAATCTAAAAAAATCGATTGGTGAAAAAGTTTTAATCAATGATTTTACTTATACCTTCAAAGCCAAAGAAAGACTTGGCATCATTGGACCAAATGGAATCGGGAAATCTACACTTCTCAATCTTATCGCTGGCCGGCTGACACCCGATAGTGGATACTTAAAACCAGGCCTCAATACAAAAGTTGGTTATTTTGACCAAACAAGTTCTGAACTACCCTTGGAACGAAATGTATTGGAATACATCAAAGATGTTGCAGGTGAGATGATCGAAACAGAATCTGGGGAAAAAATTTCAGCAGCAAAGATGTTAGAACGATTCCTCTTTGATGGGAAGTTACAATACACTCCGATCGCCAAACTCTCTGGAGGTGAAAGACGCCGACTTTTTCTTGTTCAAATTTTGATGACGGGTCCGAACTTTCTCATCTTAGATGAACCAACCAATGATCTCGATATCCAAACACTTTCTGTTTTGGAATCTTTTTTGGATGAATTTCCAGGAACAGTTGTCATTGTTTCCCATGATCGTTACTTTCTAGATCGTACAGCGGAAAGTTTACTCATCTTTCGCAAAGAAGGTAAACTAGACCATTACATCGGAACCTTCTCTTCCTTTTTGGAAGTAGATACTTTAGAAATTGAAAACGAACCAAGTTCTTCTAAAGACAATACTATCCCAAAGACGGTGGTTATAAGCGAAGAAAAACCAAAAAAGTCAAAACAAGACCAAAAGAAAATTCAGACACTAGAGAAAGAAATCGCATCCTTGGAAGAGAAAAAAACCAAATTGGAATCAAATTTGAGTACATTCGCAAATGATCATATGGAATTGGGTAAAATAACCAAAGAAATCCAAACAATCGAAGCGGAAATTCTTTACAAAATGGAGGAATGGGAAAAATTTCATACCGAATGAAAACGGTCCATACGACAAGAATTCTGCTTTGGACTCCCATCATCCTGATAGGATATTTCATTTCAGCACAAATTGGATTTAATATTGCCTTTCTCAATAGCCAAGTTTCCCCCGTTTGGCCACCAGAAGGAGTTGGACTCGCTTCCCTTTTACTCTTAGGCCCTGCTGCTTTACCTGGAATATACTTAGGAGCGACTCTTGCTAACTTCTATAATAACCCTCATTTCCAAACGGCGTTTATTATAGGAATTGGAAACACACTCAGTAGTTATGTCAATTACCGTATCATCAAACGAGTGACGGAAAAAACAGATCCACTTTATTCCACTAAAGACTTAATTTATTTCCTAAGCATTGGAACTTTTCCTGGATCTTTTCTCAGTGCTGTGATGGGTGTTACTAGTTTATGGTATTGGGATTTTTTATCTTCTGAATTGTACTTCAATGTATTCTTCACTTGGTTTTCTGGTGAGATGTTGGGATTTCTCATTGTTGCCCCATTACTCTATGTTTGGTTTTATCCCAAATCAAAATTAAACCTAGACCTTTCCAAACAATTAGAGCTCTTTATTTGGCTCATCATAGTTTATATCTCTGGCTCTATTGCTTTCAGTGATGAATGGCCCCTCTTGTTTGTTCCGATACCATTTGTGATTGTAACAAGCATTCGATTTCGCCAATTTGGAGCGACACTTTCAACCGTAGTTCTTTCTTATATAGCTGTCACACTCACCATAGAAGGGAAAGGTGTATTCGCAAGGAGAGATTCCAGTGGGCTTTCCATCAATGATTCCCTGATTTTTCTTGATGCATTTTTATTTTGTATCAGTGGAATTGCATACTTCCTAGTGACAGCTACACGAGAAAGAGAACGTGCCCAAGAGACTTCCTTAAAATCCTTACAAGTATTAAATGAACTGAAAGAAAAAGCCAATGAAGAATTGGAACTTAAGGTATTGGAACGGACTGCTGTCATTGAAGAACAAAGAATCGAAATTGAAAAACAATTGGATATGGCAAAACGGATCCAAGAATCTCTATTCCCACAAAAAGAAATTATACCAAATGGAGTCGAAATCGAATTCAAAAACATTCCTATGATGAAAGTGGGAGGTGATTTGTATGACATCGTATGGAAACCCGACAAACAAGAACTTGGCGTTTTTATCTGTGATGTATCTGGTCACGGAATTCCAGCTGCACTACTCAGTGCACTCGTGAAAACATCACTGGAAAAATGGAAAGAAGACCCAAGTGACTTAAAAGAAAACCTGGAATCCATCCGAAACCAAATCATACCAAATTTACGTGAACATTTTGTCACAGCAAGTTTACTTCATTTGCATACAGACACAGGTGTTTTGACTTTTGCCCGTGCTGGTCATTTTCCACTTTTTATCATTCGAAAATCAGGAGCCCTCGTTAGTTTAAAACCAATGGGTAGGATCATCACACCAATATTTGACATCCTTGCGGAAGAAGAAAAATTTCAACTAGAAAAGGGTGATTTGATTGTGATGTTGACAGATGGACTCACTGAAGCAAGAGAACCATCCACATTACAAATGTTTGGTGAAGATAAACTTCTCCGACTTGTTACAGACCTAAGAAGTAAACCACTCCTCACCATTCGCGACGAAGTTTTCCAATCGGTGATCCATCTTTCTGGAGGAATTCGCGCCATCCAGGATGACTTAACTCTTGGACTCATTCGTTATACAGGGAATAACGAAGAAAAGGTTATGGTTGGATTATAGATTGATTCTTTTGGCAAATCATTCCTGATTCCCTGGTGTTTCCAAAAATTCTTCGATACAGGGAAGTAGAATCTCCGTTCTTTCATTTTCACTCATAGGACCCAAGTCTCCCCCTTTATTGTATCTGCCAACGGATTTGGTATAATCGGAGTAGTTGATAATAGATGCCATTTCGATTAGCTCAATGAACTTACCGTCAATTTGTCTGATATAGGCACTACAAGAGATGTAGGATCCGAGAAAGGTTTTCTGTTTTTGAAAGAACATCATTTTATAAACAACTCCATACGGGGTGTGGACTAGTAATTGATTAGGAAATTTTTTCTTTTTTGTATCTATCCAATCATGGATGTCCATACCCTTCGGAAGGGAAACGGGATTTTTGGGATACACCCTTCGCTCTGGTGGAAGTAAACTCGCACAACTGACCAAAAAAAATGTGGAGATACAAATCAAAAGACCAAGAGGACCAATTCTAAGTCGACCCAATCTCTGTCTCATTTGTTTTCTTATTTTCAATTGAGCCATTTTAGAATCCATTTCTCTTACTATTCCCCCTACAAATTCGTATTTATGGTTTACTTTCATTTAAGGCACACCCTTCTTCTCTTTTGCCAGTTCGTCCGGCAGATTTAAATAAATCTCATCAATGGCTTCCTGAAAACCTTGTAAGTACAAAGCAGAAACAAGACTGGGTTCATTTGTTAAATTCCCATTATCCCGCATTTGAAAAAGAAAGGGAAATGGAATATACCAAGGGCTTAAATAACTAGTTCCAGAAACTGAGCTTACTTTTTTCAACAATAAGCTGTTCTTATAAAATAACTTTACCTTAACTTCCTGGATGAATTTTTGTTTGCAAGGGATAATACAATGAGTTATCAATTGAAGTACTTGGCTAAACCGTCCTTCTTCCCAATCGCTGCGGGGATGACTTGCGGTGACAAAAAAAACATAGTCCGTTTTTACGTCTGTTAGTTGAAAATTATCATCATCAATGTTATGAATGTAAATTTCCTTCCAATGATAACGAGACTGGCCAATTTCTTTTTGTTTTTTGGGAAAGTATTGGTTGGTTGGCTCACCAAATATTGGACCCAGTTCTACCCAACCCTTACGCTGTTTACAATGATATATTCGATTTTGATTTAAGATGGTTACAGAATCAGAGATTTTTGTTTTTGAAGATTCCCTAAAAAAAGGTTTTAGATTTCTATCTAAATTAGCAAAGGAACAATGAAAACATAAGATTAAAAAAATTGAAAAAAAATATTTCACAAATCAATCATTCCTTGGGTTGGGGAGGTTCTAAAAATTCTTCGATGCAAGGCAAAAGGATATCAATCCTTTCTTTTTCATTCATAGGACCCAAATGTCCATTTTTCCGCATATACCCTTTTGAATAATCCGCATAGTTTACGATAGAGATCATATTATATATTTCTAATTTTCTTGGCTCGATCGTTTTCACCAATGCCGAACAAGCAACATAAGAACCCAAAGAAGTATGTTCTTTTCGATAGTAAGTGATTTTATATTCTAAATCACTGATAACCAGAGTCTTTAGTCGATTCGGATACTGTTTAGTTTTTGTATCGATCCAATCATGTATGTTCATACTTTCTGGAAATGTAACTGGATTTTTCGGATACACTCGCCTCTCAGTTGGGAGTAAACTCGCACAACTGATCGAGAGAAATACAATTATGAAAAGTATAAAGATACGCCGAATTTTCATTCTGGAAAAAATTGTGATTCGGTGAAGAGACCTGGATCTCATAGAACAAATTGTACGGTAAGCCAAAAGTAAATCCGAAACGGTTCTCGAAGTGATTGTTTTGACCAAGTTTATCTCCTCCCGTTATGAGGACGGCCTAAGTTATGGTTGCGATCAGATGGACCATATTGTGCATTATGACCGCCACTTTGATGAGGAGAGTGAAAAGTAGGACCTCCTCCTGGGTGAGAATAACCATTCCTTGGGTGGTGGTGATTACCTGCTCCATTGGGATTTGGAGAGTGGTGAAAGTCTCTACCTCGTCCTTCATGACCACCCCGTGCTAAAACCTCACTGGAATCACTAGTCTCAATACAACCACCTGCAAAAATAGTGAGCCCACTCACCAAGAACAGCGTATAGATAAACCTAACTAGTCTTTGCTGGCTAAGCCTTTCAATAGATACAAAATTGATTTGATTCATCATGGTTCGATTATAAGAGCGAGGTGCTCATTTTTCAATGGAGGGTTTCCGCATTTGCGGGTTTCACCTACCCAAACTCTTTTGGATTGGATTCAAAATGGAAATGACTGATACAGATGAAGATTAGCTTTTTCCTACGATTATGGAACTGACGAATCGAATCTATAGTGGTTTGGGGTACAATCGGAAGACATCAACCAGAGTACAAAACAAGGAGATGAAATATTATGTCACCTTGCGCCCTTGATGCGGAGGAGGCGTTAGCCGTCCGAAGGACCGAAGCGAATGCGGAAGTCCGGAGCGAGCAAGGAAAGGCGCCCTAATTCGTTCTTGTTTCCCTCGTTATAGTTCAAAATGATGGAAAAATCAGTTAAATTTTCCGCAGGAAGTGTGCCCCATCCATGGCAAATATCTATTACGACGACAGTTGCGATCTCAATCTCCTTAAAGGTAAAACCATTGCAGTGATTGGCTACGGAAGCCAAGGTCACGCCCAAGCTCAAAACATGAAAGATTCTGGTTTGAAAGTCATTATTGGACTTCGCGATGGATCCAAATCCGTGAAAGAAGCAAAAGAAGCTGGTTTTGAAGTTTATAATGTTGCGGAAGCATCCAAAAAAGCAGACATCATCCAAATCCTTGCTCCCGATACCATCCAAGCTGACATGTATAAGGCGGACATTGAACCAAACCTGAGTGAAGGAAAAGCTCTTGTTTTCTCTCACGGCTTTAACATCCACTACGATCTAATCACTCCTCCGAAAAACGTAGACGTGTATATGGTGGCTCCGAAAGGACCAGGTCACCTCGTTCGTCGTGTTTACACAGAAGGTGGTGGAGTACCTTGTCTCATCGCGATTCACCAAGATGCAACAGGACAAGCAAAAGCTCGTGCACTTGCTCACGCTAGTGGAGTCGGCGGGGGAAGAGCAGGAATTTTAGAAACATCTTTCCGTGAAGAAACAGAAACAGACCTTTTCGGAGAACAAGCTGTTCTTTGTGGTGGTGTGGCAAACCTCATTATGAGTGGATTTGAAACATTAACAGAAGCAGGATATGATCCAGAAATCGCTTACTTCGAATGTTTACATGAAGTAAAACTCATCACTGACCTCATTTATGAAGGTGGACTTGCTCGTATGCGATTCTCCATCTCTGATACAGCAGAGTATGGTGATTACATCAGTGGCCCACGTGTGATTGATGCTGGTGTCAAAGCTCGTATGAAAGATGTTCTCACAGACATCCAAAAAGACAAGGGGGCCGCGTTTGCAAAACGTTGGATGGCTGATACAAAAGCTGGATACCCTGAATACAAAAAACTCAAAGAAAAAAATGCAGCTCACCCGATCGAAGCAGTAGGATCAAAACTACGCTCCATGATGAAGTGGCTTGCAAAGTAATTGTTTAGGTAACGAAAGTTAGAAGAAAGAAAGGAAGAAGGATTTTATATGAAAGTAACACAAAAGATAATACTCGCAGCACCTGCTCGAACTCCTTTTGCACAAATTGGTAAGGCGCTCGCACAGTATCCAGGCCACCACTTAGGTAAAATAGTGGGTGAAGAAGTAATGAAACGCAGTGGCCTTAAGCCATCTGACATTGACGGTGTGATCGTAGGAGAAGGTTTTGCAAATGCACCAAACTCTGCTCGTGTGATTGCAAACCTAATGAACCTACCTTTAGAAATTCCTTGCTTAACAGTTGCGAACAACTGTGTATCAGGACTCGAAGCAGTAGCAGAAGCATCTCGCCGAATCATGTTAGGTGAAGGTGAAGTTTTCCTAGTAATCGGTGAAGAATCCCAAACTTCTATGCCATTCGTTGTGAAAAATGCTCGTCTTAACAAAAAAACAAACAGCTTAGATTCACTTGTAAAACTACTTCCAAACGACCTTCCTGAAGGTGTAGAACTTCGTGATACATTAGAAGATGGTCTTGGTGATGGTGAAACTTCTTACGGAATGCAAGTAACAGCAGAAATCCTCGCACAAAACTATGCACTTCCACGTGAAACACAAGACAAAGTAGCTTACGAATCTTTCAAAAGAGCTTTCGAAGCAACACAAGAAGGTCGTTACAAACCATATATTATGGAAGTAAAAGACGATGAAGGTAACCCACTCCAAGCGGACGAAGCGGTTCTCCTTCGTGAAGGTCTTGTGAAAAACCCAACTCGTATGGGACGCGCTATGCTTATGTTTGATAACCCAGCGATGAAATTTGATGCTTGGAAAGAAAAATACGGCAAAGATTTGAAAAAATCTCATGGTCCTACTGTTTCCATCTTCAATGCAAGCCCACGTTCTGATGGAGCGGCTGGAATCATCGTCGCTTCTGAAGCAGCGGCAAAAAAACTCGGTCTCAAAGCAGAAGCAGTTGTAACTGGTTTCAAAATGAAAGGTGTTGCACCAAACCTTATGGGACTTGGACAAGCGGAAGCAACTCTTGGTCTTTTGGAAGAAGTTGGCGAAAAAGTGGAAAACATCGATGTAATCGAAATCCATGAAGCATTTGCAGCGACTGCCGTAGCAGCTCTTGAAGAAATCAAAATCAGAACTGGTTTTGATTGGGAAAAGAACTTTGATGCAAAGAAAATCAATCCTAATGGTGGATCAATCGCCATCGGACACCCGTTTGGTGCGACTGGAGTGAGATTACTACATAATGCGATCATGGACTTCCATGAAAACAAAGATGCAAAGAAAGTTCTTGTGACAGCGTGTGCACACGGTGGAATCGCAGGATCGATGATCGTAGAAAGACCATAATGCGAATCTAAGATTCAATTTTGTTCGTTCGAAAGATCGAAGAAAAAAGCCAAGGGAAACCTTGGCTTTTTTTGTTTTTTAAGGAAGAGTGAGTAATTTCGGGAAGGAATCTGCAAAAGGATGAACTCTTTTGAAAAGAATTTTCTGTATTCGAGAAGGGGTTTGCAAAAAGGGAATAGAGGTGATAAAGAGGACGTATTGGGTGGCGGGTGGTTAGCCCCACCCAATTCAGGGCGGGGATACTAGATTCACACCTTCCCCCCAAACCGCTCAAGCATCGGAACAACCCCATCTCGCGACTGCCTCGCTGTATCGTAACCCGGAAAAATTTTATATAATTTTATATAAAATTGTTTTTCGACGCGTTTCGTACCACCACTCGTTCTTTCCAGAATATCTTTTGTATAAAAATGAAATTCAAAAAAACCAATTTTAAATTTTCCGTCTACGCTCAGTCTTCCACCTAACCGTAATCTCAATGGTGTTTCTATGTTGATACTCGGATACATAGAAAATCCATCTTCAAAATCTGATTTTGTGATCTGAATGGTTTCTTTCATATCCATTTCCCGAAAATCTTTTTGATTTGGCAGTTGGCATAGAACTTTTCCTTCACGGCGAAATTCAATCTGGTAGGACAAATACTCTGTATTTCCAACATCGATAGGAAAAATATCGATTCTAAGGTGGTGATCTAAAATTTCAGTCGAATGGGTGATGATATTTCCTTCTCTTTGTCCAATCACAATGATTCGTTTTCCTTCATTTGGGATTGAATACTTGTAGATCGTTCCCGGTTCCGGTAAATCTTTTCCAGTTACCGTTCGTTCATTGTGAACGGGAGTTTGTGTGATCGTATGGACATCGATGATATTTGGATCTTCCATCTGACTCTCAATGGAACCTTTATCAACGGATTTAAAACTTTGTTTTAATTTAAAAAGTTCTGAGGATTTTAGTTTTGCCAATGCAAGTTTCTGCATGACAACAATTAGTAGAAGTACGGCAACAAACAAAACCAAAGCAAACACCCATATCTCATAAGTGATCATTTTCTCTTCTAAGATTCGAATTTGTTCTAATGAATATGGTTTCATATTGGTTCTTATTAAGTTTTGTTTTTACTTAAAAACAATCTTACCTTGAATATCGACTTCTTTGATTCAGAAAAATACCCTATGTTAGGAAAAGAGATCGACTCTAGTTATGCACTTCCCTATTTTTTACACTATGTCAGGTATTGTATTCTTCTTATCTCTTCTTTTAACGAGCCTCATTTCACCAATACTCTCACAAAATCATTGGGATGATTATATCGCTGAAAAAAACATCAAATCCACCTATTACATATTTGGTGACAATGTAAACTTAAGAGAAGCGGATCATCTCAATGGTAAAGTAATCCGAAAACTGCCTCTAGGAACAGTGATTAAGATTCTGACAAAAACGAACCAAATATTAGAACAGAATTCCTTGAAAGAATATTGGTATAAAGTGCAAGTTGGTGAGGAGATTGGTTATCTTTGGGGAGGCCTCATCTCAGATTATTCATTTCCCCTGAACGACACGATTGTCCTTTGTAAAAATCTTGGAACAAAAACTAAAAAATTGGAATTAAAGATCCTCCAAGGATCGAAAATTCTAAGCCAAGGAAGTTTTGAAGTTGGACCATTGAGTAATGAATCATGGGACCATACGATATACAATCCAAGTCTTTTTTCACCAAGTCCGAATGCAATATTTGCTATCAAATTTTTAATCTTTTCAGAAATTGAGTATGGTTATTCAAATGAACAAGTATTCACTTTGAACCGAGAATTGAAAATTACTCCGCAGTTTTCGTGGAATCCTGGTTCTTGTGATCCACCAGCATGTGCGGAAACATGGTTAGTTTTCCCAAAAGAAATCTTACCAGAAGATAAAAAAATGAATCGAAACACCCTAAAGGGAAAAGAGAACACAATCATTGAACTTATGCATAGTTTCGATATAGATGAGACAAACCAACATGATTTTTACCAATCTGAATATTTATGGAATGGATCTCAGTTTCAGAAAAAGGAAAAATAAACACCAATGAAAAAACAAATCATCTACAGTATTCTTATATTATTTTCCATACCCTGTTTTGCTTGGAATAATCACGCAGGTATTACCTATCTTATATTAAAAGACCATTGGAAAAATCAAAACACTCCCAATGTCAAAGTGGAATCATTAAAATCATTTTTAACAAAAGAAAAAGATTCAATCCAGGAAACATTATCTCTTTCAGAAGATTGGGCAATCAATCGTTTACCTCATTTATCCAAAACAAAGGATGAATTGAAGTTTTCGCCTAACAAAAACGAAGTGGATATTATTACCAAATTTTACCATGCACTACGTGTGAATCCCAAACATAAAGCAGCATTGTACATCCAATCGGTTCCAAGAAAAAACGGAAAAAACCTACCACTGGACGAACTCACAACATTGAATGAAAAGGGAAAACTCGTAAACGAAACATTTCTTTCACTCAAAGAAGGACAGATGATTGGTGCCGATGAAGTCATTGTTTCTGCAACAGATGAACCTGATTATGATTTGGACTTATACCTTTTCGAAGATAATGAAAGTGATGTGGGTAAGTTATATGGTTTTGGTTACCAACCTTTCGGAAATCCTGCAATTGAGTTTTCATCCCAAGCACCATTTCACATGGGTTTCTTTTATGAACCAAAAATCATTTTTACCCTAGCTGGATTTTTAAAACGTACATACCCAGAACTGAGAATCCATCAATTTACAGAATTATCAAAATTAGCTTTTAGAAAAGGACATCCCTATTGGGGTTATCGATTTGCAGGTTGGGCATTACATTACATACAAGACCTAACTCAACCGTATCACTCATCTGTATTGCCAAGAGTGAGCGCTTCCAAACAAATTGGAGTTCAATTGGTTTCAATTGTTGGTTACCAAATGCCCAAAGACAATATGATTCAATTTGTATCTGGCCGACACACTTTGATTGAAGAATACCAATACTATCTCATTAAAAATGTAATCTCTTCCAAAAACTGGAAACATCCAGTTGTAACTTCGATTATGAATTTTGGTCCAAATGATTTAACAGAATGGAAAAGTTTGGATGATCTCCGTGTGAATGTTTGTAAAGAAGCTTATGATGCAGGTGAACCAACCGACGAACAATTGGAAAACCTAAACATACCAAAGTATGAAACTTTATATGATGAAAATCATCCCATTCATACGATCTTAGCAAGTCTTTTAAGAAATACATCCAAACATACGAGAGCCTATTTGGATTCACTCAATGTGAAACGTTAATCGATAGGTTCCACAGCAAATCTTTCCAGAAGTTCCAAAGGAATGATTTCTAACGCTCGTTTGTGGGTTGACTCTAAAAAAACCTTAGGAGCTACTCCGTTTCGATATGCCTCGAGCCACCTTGAGGCACATAAACACCACCGTTCCCCTGGTTTCACACCAGGGAATGCATATTCAGGCCAGGGAGTGATGAGATCATTTCCAGATTCTTTTTGAGAAAGCAAAAAATCCTCAGTTGCCAATACACAAACGGTATGAGAACCAAAATCCTCATCTGAAGTATTACAACAACCATCCCTAAAAAATCCAGTCAAAGGATCTATAGAACAAGGTAAAAGAGGTCCGCCGAGTACATTGAGAGATTCATCCATATTGATACCAAATGTATAGGAATCTATAGGAGACGAGTGAGGAAAGTTGTTTCTCTACCCTAGATCTGAAAAAAGAAGGGGGTTTGCACCCCCACAGTACGACCAAAAGGTCTTGGAAAGCCCATAGCCATACTACTATACATATATTTACTTGTCAAACGATTACGCACTAACTTGGAAGAAAAAAACTTTTTTTTCGACACCATTTACTTTCACAACCATCCTCCATTTACCTACAAAATTTGGGTGTTTTGGGATTTCGAAATAACGAAATTCAACCGCTCCTTCATTTTGTGAGAACCACTTCATATAATATGGCTCGACTTTATCACCATCCGTTGTCAGTAAAAGTTCGATTTGATTTTTTGTAGGTTTTAAAAATTCCAATTGTAACGCATATCGATCACCCAACCGAAAATTTGTATCATTACATTGAGTTAACAATTCTTTTCCATTGGACTTACATAATAAGATATCTTCTTCCAATAGGTCCGTGTTTGGTGGGTCAATTCCTTGTATAGGTTTCCAATATAGATAAAACGGAGACAATGTTTCGTGATCGTTATATTGGGTGCGAAACGATGTGGGGAGTGTTATAATTTGAGAATCTTTTGTTGGTTTATGAACTTCAAAGTGCAAATGTGGACCTTGCGAATAACCAGTATTACCCGAATATCCAATCAATTGTCCTTCTTCCACTTGGTCTCCAACATTTACAATCACTCCGTCTTTCTTTAAATGAGCATAGTTACCAATAGTGCCGTCTTCATGTTGGATCATTACATAATTTGCTTTTGACAATAAATCTTTCCTAACTCCCCCTTCTGAATATTTTTTTACAAGAGAAACAACGATTCCTTTTCTTGCTGCATGAATTGGAGTGCCAATCGGCAAAGAAAAATCTAATGAATACTTTAAATTACCTGAATGAGTGAATCCTCCATTGTATCCTTGTCCGATTCTTGCACGAATTCCACTTGGGAATGGCAAAGAATAAGAATACGTATCATCATGTTTGGCATCCCAATCTCCCATATTGACTGTGATAGAATAGGAATAAAAGAAAGATTTTGTAACATCTTCAATCTTTAAGTTTGTTACAAAAACTGGATCTGCACCTCGAAGGACAAAAAATTTGGGGAACACTTGTTCCGAACTCATATTTTTGAGTGAAATATTGATTGTTACTGACTTTATTGCTGCGAGGTTCGGATCTTTATTTTTTAAATACAGTTCATAGCCATTTTCAGTTGGAACAAGGATTGTACATGTGCTCTCAACGATACAAGATTCTTCTCCAATCATTTCAGGCGCAGAAACAATCGGTAATGTAATCAAACAGATCAATAATATTAATTTTTTCACTTTAAACTCGTTATTTGGAATTCCATTTTCTTTTGGGTAATATGGTTCACCGATACAGTGAGGTTCCATTCACCATCTAAAGGTTCCTGAAACTCTTGGATGGGAATCATAAAGGAAGTCCACCAATCTTCTTTTTTAGAATCCCAAGTATATTCGTAAAGTATGTTACTATCTTTTTTACGCAAATACAATTGAAAAGTATAAAGATCAGGTCTTAAAATTGGGAGAGTTATGAATATTGGTTTTAGTTTCGAAAATATGTTTTGGTTACAAAGACTAACTTCGTTTACCTCTGAATTTTCACATAAATAAATCCCTTCTGGGTCAACTAACTTCTTTTCAAGTGGGATCCCAGATTCCCGTCGCCAAACAAGAGATCCCTCCGAAAGGATTTCTCCATCCGATATCTGGGTTTTAAATTTTGTTGGAATTGTCTTTTTTCTCAAAGTGTTAGTTGGTTGGTATACTTCAAAATGAAGGTGTGGTCCCTCACTGTATCCTGTACTCCCCGCATAACCAAGGAATGTTCCTATTTCCACATGTTGTCCTCGTTTGACAACCACACCCATATATCGCAAATGGGCATATTCTGCAATGGTTCCGTCATCATGAAGAATCTTAACAAAATTGGCGGATTGTTTATATTTTGGATCAAATCCACCTTCATTATTTTTTTCTTCGGTATCAATTACGATTCCTGGTCTTGCAGCCATAATCATATCATCTTCTTTCAGTCCAAAATCAATAGAATACCGATTATCTCCCGAATGGCTTTTTTTCCCATGATAGGCTTGGAAAACTCGAACCTTTAGTTTCGAGTCAAAGGGAAGCTCGTAAACATATCCTGAGTTATGCGATACATGGTAATTACCCAAAATCCACTTATAATGTATTTTATAGGAAATCTTCTTTCGCCGGTTAATGGTCTTTAAATGGAATAATTTAATCCTCTTTTTCCCTTTCAAAATTGTGACAAGTGGCAAAGGAACCGAACTTTTCATATTTTTGTATAGTGCATTCACAGAAATTGATGTTTCCGTAACGTTCGTTGCAATCTTATTTTGAAAAAAAACATCAACACCATTTCGATTCGGCTCAAAGTCTACGCATACACGATTCATAGAACAATAGGAAAGTGGTTCATTGGCAATTAACAATCCTAAAGGTAACAAAACCACTATTGAAAATAAACCGAATCTCATAATGATGGAATCAGATTATAGAAAAGAACAGTTTCGACAATCTATTTTCCGAGATAAAAACATAGTTGCATAAAGAATTATTTATTATGAAAGTCGACAGATGAGTGCAAAGCTTTATACGTTTCCGATCTCTCACTTCTCCGAAAAAGCAAGATGGGGTCTAGACTTAGCAAACTATCCTTATTTGTTAAACCCATTAATTCCTGGCCAACACATCCAAACCCTAAAACCACTTGTGAGTGATTTGTATGTTCCCGTTTTGGAAACTGATTCTGGAATTGTCCAAGGATCCGGGCTTATTTTGGATCTTGTAGAAGAAAAAGCCTTTGGTTCCAAATCTTCTGAAGAAGAAAAACAGATGGAAGAAACGATTGATTCAAAAATTGGGAAAAGCCTTCAGACACTCTTATACCATTTTATCCTAGATTTTCCAGAAATTGTAGGAAAACTTTTTTTACTCAAACCAGCACAACTTTCTGATACTGTCCCACCACCGGAACATTTTGAATTGATAGCATTATCACTAAAACGCAGGTATAAAATTACTCCCAAAAACATTGATGTCGTAAAACAGGCCCTAGATGAATGTGCAAAAGAACTGATTGAAATTTATAAAACAAAAAAGTACTTCAATGGAAAATCTTTCGGCAGAGTTGACTTAACAATTGCTAGTTTGATGGGAATGCTTGTGGAACCAAAAGAGTCCCCTGCTTACCCATGGTTTACTTCAGTCACAATGCCAGATTCATACATTCAGTGGAAAAAAGACCTTGGATACGAATTTTTGTTTGATAAGATTAAGGAATTTTACAAAGACTTTCGGATCCAGTCCAAATAATTTGGATACCCTTTTAGAATCGGCCAACCAACAATGCAGGGTGTTTCATAAGAATGTAATTCTCTTATCCTCTGCATGAGTGGTTCTGATTTTTCCATAGTAGTTTTCAATAAACAAACTACTTCGGTTGATTCCTCTAGTTGTTCATTCCAGACATAAATCGATTCCATTTGATCAATGAGATTTGCGCATGCTGCTAGTTTTTCTGTTACAAGAATCTTTGCCGTCTCTTTTGCTTCCACTATTGAGGGAAAAGTGGTATAAACTGTTACATATTCAATTTCAATTTCCATAAATAATATTTCCTACTTGCCCATTCTATCCACTGCTTATGATTTTGCTTTATGAATCTTCGTAATTTCAAATCCACATTACTCATCCTGAGCATTTCTCTCCCACTATTTTCCGAATCATTAAATCCACCTGTTATCACATCCACAAGCCAACTCCAACCCAAAACCAAAAAATATATCCCTGTCTTTGCCATGGATGGAAAACTAAAAACCAGTTGGGTAGAAGGAGCAGAAGGAGAGGGATTAGGTGAATCCCTCCAATTCAAATACAAAACTCCAATCAATTTCAGATCACTTTCCATTTATAATGGTTTTGGTGATCCGAAACTATGGGCTGCCAACAACCGAATCAAAAAATTAAAAGTTACGACGGAAAGTGGAATTGAAGAAGTGGTCACCCTAAAAGATTCACTCTCAAGACAAGTAGTAGAATTCAAAAGCGAGATTCGAGCCAAAGAAATTTCCTTAACGATCCAAGAAGTATACAAAGGAACCAACGCAGAAAACACAGCCATTGCAGAAGTGATGTTTGATTCAGAACAAGCTGGATCAGCATTAGTGCCACCTAAGAATACATGGGCGATTGGAAAATGGAAAACGAAATCAAACATTGCAAGGATCCAACTTCATAATGATGGAACTTGTGAAATGGGATATGAAACGGCAAAAATGTTATGTACTTGGACAGAAAAAGGGGACAAAGTCATTGTTAGCTTAGAAGCAACTTTACCTCTAACCAATACTGATATTTTGGAAATCAAACGTAGAGGGAATGCCACTGACCCAGTACTTGAAATCAATGGTAAACATGAATTTGTTCTCAACAGAGATGAAGTTTAAACAGAATCGCTAAAACTTCCTTCGGTCCATGTAGACCAAATGGATTCAACCACAGTGGATTCTTTTTCTACTGTGGTTTCAAAATACAATACTGCATTTTGGTAGGCTTTTCCAGCTAAATCCCGAACAGGTGTGAGTAGAACCAAATCACAATTTAGATCCGTTTCTAATTTCCTTAGTAGGTCCCATTCCTTAAGTTTTCCTTGTTTCGGATACGGTAACACTAGTAATCCACTAATCGTTTCCAATTTCACATTTCTTTTTTTGCGAACTTCCCATAAAATGCGCCCTATCGAATAACGAAAATTAAATTCTGAAACAGGTTGCACTACAGTAAATACCTCATCTGTATACAAAAAACCATCAATTGCACAAGGCCCTGTATATTCACTAGGGATGAGATTCTTCAAGTCTTTGATTAGATCATATACTTTCGGAAGGAACAAGGCTTCATATCCACTAGAATTGCCACCAATACGAATCCCTCTAAAACCACCATCAGGATCTATCCACATGTTTGTGGCTGTGAGATAAAAGAACTCGCTCTCTTTGACATCCCAAAGTGTGGAAAAATCAAAAAATCGAGAATCTCCCACCCATTCTTCACATACGATCGGATAACCAAACAATCGTTTATTGACTTGAGAGAGTTTCCATGAATCAGAAGGTGTTTTAAATATGATATGATTGCGACCTGCAAGTCCAAATTCACTTTTTAAAACTACAGGCAATTTTGTCTCTTCCAAATCGGCAAACAGATGTTCTTCGGATGAAATCAATTTGGCAGGAAGTGGGGAGTGGTTTTTGCGAAAGTCAAGTTGGGTGACCTTAGAATTTAGATACCTAACCATTTCCAATTGAATCGGATCAACTACAAGTTCACCATCTTCCCAGACATGACGCCTACCCCATTCGACAAGTGTTACTTCTTGTAACAAAGACCCAACTTGCGTTGGAACACCTGGAGTGAATCCTTTTTCTTTCCAATGTGAATACAATTCATCAGAAGGAAGTTCTTCAACAAGGACATAGTCCTCTTCATTTGTGATGGGGAAAAATAGTTTCTCCAAACAACGATTCCTCCTCTTAAGCGAGGAATCTAAATTGAGTGGAGGTGAATGGAGTTTATACTCAAATAATGAGTCTAAGTAATATAACTTTGGCACCAATCAATAGATACGTCGGATGGCGGTTGCAATCCTTTGCACATTATCTTTTGTTAGGTTAGGATAAATCGGGATACAATGCCCTCTTTGGAATAACCTTTCAGCATTTGGGTATTCTAAGTGGTTTTCTTCCAATACACGGTGAAGTGGTTCTTCCACTGTCCTTTGAGTTCCAATATGAATCGATTTAAAGTATCTTTGGATTTCTTCATAATTTTGTCCAGAGACAACAATTGGAAACCTTTGGAATGTATCTTCGTTTGGATTTTGGAAAAAAGTTTCGAGTCTTGAGTTTTGAACAGCTTGCAAGTACGCGGAAGCAATTTTTTTCTTACGTTCTAAAATCACACCAAGTTTTGACAATTGTTCGATTCCAAGAGCAGCTTGGTAATCCACCAAATTATAATCATATTTTGGTTCACCAAAGTTACGTTTGGCGGAAGTACCAGACTTGTAGGATTTCACAGCACTTGCTAGGTTACTTTCTGCCGTGATGATCATCGCACCATTACCTGTGGTGATGATGTTTTCAGCACTGAGTCCGCAGATGGCGATTTTGGTTTGTTTTCCAACAGTGATGGTTTCGGAAGTTGCACCAATCGCTTCGGTGAAGTCTTCTATCACTTCCAATCCTTCGATGGAATAATCAGTGATTCGGATGAGGGAACCAAAACTATGATCAAACAAAGCAAACTTTGCACCTGATTCATTTTTTTTACGTAAAAATTCTTCAGGGCATGGGTGGAAGGAATTACGTTTTAAATCCACTATCACCGGTTTTGCTTGGATTAAAAAAAGTGCATCCAAAGCAGAAATAGGTGCATAACTAGATAACAAAACAGAATCACCAGCTTTCACACCTAACCCAAGTAAAGCGAGGTGATAAGCGGAAGTTAAGGAATTAGAGGAAATGGCATATTTAATTTTGAATGTATGGCAAAATGTTTTTTCAAAACGTTCTACAATTTCACCTGTAGAAAGATGTTCTTCCACGAGACATTCTAAAACACCCTTTAAATCTTCTCTTGAAAGGGTCGGTTTGAAGAATTCGATGTTTTTTTCTTTTCGAATCGGTCTTTGTATTGTTTCGGTGCTCATCCAACAGCACTCCTCTTTATTATGTCACTTAAATACTCGATTTACGAATTATGTCACTTCATTTTTCGAAATGCGAACATAATTTTAGAAAATCCAAGGAAAATTGGTTCTGAGTAGAGAAAGTTCCCAAAATATGACCGAAACCATGGACCAAAATTACTCTTTGTGGGCCGATCGACTCCGAAAGAACCAAGGGATTCGATCTCTAATGGAAGACTTAGGCAAGGCCACTGGCCACCCAAATGAAATCCTCCTGGGTGGGGGTAACCCCGCTCATATCCCAGAAGCTGAGGCGATTTTTGAAGAAACGTTTGGCAAATTGGCAAAAGACCCCATCCTTCGCTCTCTACTGGGAGATTACCAAGCACCGATTGGAAATGACTCCTTTCGTGAATTGGCTGCTGACTATTTGTCTACCCTCCTCCAATCAAAATTCAGAAAAGAGAACATTGCATTTTTTAATGGAAGCCAAAATGCCTACTCCTTTCTTCTGAACCTCCATTCAGGACTTATGGCAGATGGGAGTTTTAAAAAAATACTTTTGCCAGTTGTTCCAGAATACATTGGTTATGCGGACCAATCCATTGCGGAGAATGTATTTTTAGCAAATCCACCGAATGTAGTTTCGACTGGGGAAAACCGTTTCCGATATGAGTTAAACCAATCCACTTTCGATCTAACGGATGTAGGTGTTTTGGCAATTTCCAGGCCAACCAATCCAACTGGGAATGTTCTTTCACTGGAACAATTGGAGTGGATGGAAAAAAGTACCACAAAACAAAACATTCCCATTCTCATCGACCTTGCCTACGGAAATCCATTTCCAAATTTAATTGGGAAGGAATCACCTATCCAATACAAAGAAGGACGAACTTTATCCCTAAGTTTTTCCAAAATCGGATTACCTGGAGTCAGGTTTGGAATCGTCGTTTCGGATGAAGAAACAATTGATACCCTCTCCTCTTTTGCTGCTGTGTCAAACCTTGCGGTTGGAAATTTGGGAGTGTATATGATGCAAATCCTTTTCCAAGAAAATGTATTACCTAAGTTATCAGAAAACATATTACGTCCGTTTTATGAAGCAAAAGCTAAACTCGCACTCCACTTGTTCACAGAGGCATTTGAGAAGATGGGAGTTGAGTATGAAATCCATGATCCAATGGGTGGTTTTTTCCTCTGGATTCGATTTCCATCACTCTCCATATCCAATCATGAATTGTATCACCTTTGTAAAGATAAACGGCTCTTCATTGTTTCAGGACATTATTTCTTTCCAGGATTAAACACTGATTTTTCGCATTCGAAAGAATGCATACGTTTGACATATTGCCGTAAGGAAGAAGAATTAGCCAGGGGAGCCCAAATCCTTGCAGAAATTGTGGCCTCTCACCAGGCGAATTCCAAATGAGTGAAGATAGTATCGATTTATCAGACACAGTCTTAGAGAATCCCTCATCTAAAGAGGAGACTACTTCTGAGAGACCATCTGCTCAATCTTATATATTTTTGTCTGATTCTGTTGGTAGCCTAACTCCCACAGCACGTTGTATCTTAGATGAATTGAAAGACTGGCACAAACGTGTCGAAAAACATGGGAGTAAAGAAAAACACGCATCTTACCTCATGACAGTGGACAAACTTCCAGAGGCCCTTGGGAAGTACACAAACCTAGGTGCACAAGGAAGATCGGAAAATTCCATCCACCATGCTCTCCGCCAAATTTTAGACATAGACCACCGTGGCCAAAACAGGGCCGCTTATGCATACCCATATCTGATTCGTACGGGAAGTAAAATCTCTTCGAAAATTGCCCTCATTGCACCACAAAACGAGAATAAGACGGACACCCAACCATACAGGCAAGCTTGTTTTCGATTCTCACAAGAACTCATTAAAGTTCTTTTGGAAAACAGAGCCAAAAAAGGAAGGAACTGGGACGAAGACAATCCGGGTTCTCTTCTTTTACAAAAAAACAAAGATGGGAATACTTGGCTTTATCCAAAGTTAGGTTCTCTGGAAGCAGAAATTTCTTCCCTTGTTCGTAAAGGTTTTGGGAACTTACCTTATATCCCGATGCCAGATTTTTTACAAGACTTCACCCTCTTTGCGAGAGAACAAAATTTGGCACTTCCAATCTTAACGGATTATCATATTGTCATTGATGAACTGAATATTTTACCAGATGGAAGTTTCAAACGATTACCAGAAGTGGTAAACCAAATCCTCGCACATTTAAATGGATTGGAACATTTTGCAAAGGAACAACTCACAAAACTTGCAAAGGATGCAAAATACGAATCGTTCTTATCACAATTTAATGAATACACTTCTGTTCCAAAGTTTTCTTCTTTAGAAGCAAAGATGAACCCAGAAGAAGAAGTAAAAAAGTTTTTATCCATCATCGAAAACTTTCCTGTCCCTGCAGAAAAAAACAACAGAGCACTTTCCATCAAAGAAACCATCGATCTCAGCATTAAAATATTAAAACGACTCGCTGAAGAAAAAGGATCTGTTTTAACCAGAAAAGATGATAGTATATACGGTACTGTCAAAAATGCAGTCATCAGCAAAATTCCGGAACATACAAAAAATCATAATACACTACTACGTATCAACTTTGAAGAAGAAGTTGCCAATGCTGGGATCACAGATCCCGCTAAGGTGTCAGAATACATCAAACGATTAAAGGACGATGTATTTTCCGAACATTCTTACTACGAAGAAAAAACTCCGGACGGTCGAGTTGTCTATTATGTTGTTGACCATGGTTATATGGCAGCTGTCATCCACAAACTTGCGTTTGAAGGGAGAACTAACCCAGAATACAAAAAACAATTGGGTTACGCTAAAATTATCAATCATAAACTTTCCAATCCCAAACACCCAGGACTCAATAGCAAACTCAAACCCGAGTTAATTGCAAAACTCAATGCAGATGTCAAAAATATGGAAGTGGAGGAATTGGAAAAAGAAAGGTCCAATGAAATCCGCTCACGTTTTAATGTCATTCCAGGGATTTTAACCTTCGTTGTGAGTACGATGATTTTTATTACAGGAGCGTATTACTTACGTTCCGCGATGCCAATCTTTTTTGGTGTCCCTTTTTCTGTGGTTCTTGGATTTTTAGCAGCGATTTATTTTAGAGAAAAAACAACAGAAGAAATCCGAGAAGACATTAAAAATTCAGGGAAATTTTCTGGGGTGGGTGACTGGGGAAAACCAAGTTATTCTTCCAGTTCCTCTCCTAGTTATGAAGAAGAACAAGAGACTAGCAAAAAAGAAGAAAAACTTTCTCACATTTACAAAGCTGCTGACAATTTTGTTTTTCCAAAACGTTTTAATAAAATCACAGACAAAGTGTTAGATCCAAAATCCTTACGATCCCGTATCTACGAAAATTTGGACAATATCAAACGGAACAACATGACTCTCGCCAAAGAAAAAGATGAGGATAAAGTTGCTTCCACCGTTGAATATGCGGTTTTACAATCTGTGTCAACAATCGTCATACCCGATGATGTAGCCGTGCGTGACCTTCCGAACACAATTCTCATCAATCGAAATGATATGAAATCTGCGCTTTTCCGAACCCAATTGGCAGATTTTTACCGCGAAGAGATGAACAAAAAGAAGTTCGATAAAAAATTAGTCAAATACTACACCTATCTCATCAATACAGTTGAGATGGAGTATTACAAATACCTTCCGAAAAAACGAGTTTAGAAACTAAAATCATTTGATTCTCTGTGGGACATACCTCCTATGGAGTTGATGTATCAAAACGGTATCGTACAATTTCCTATCATCATCATTGATGAAGATTTTCGTTCCGAAAATGCCAGTGGTCTTGGCATTCGAGCTATTGCAAAGGCCTTAGAAGGCGAAGGAATCGAAGTTTTGGGTGTGACCAGTTATGGAGATCTCACGAGTTTTGTACAACAACAAAGCCGGGCTTGTGGATTTATCCTCTCCATTGATGATGAAGAGTTCACTCCGGAGACAGAAGGTGAAGTGCCAGATGCTCTTCGCCAACTCAAAGACTTTGTGACCCAAGTGCGTCATAGAAACGCAGACATCCCTCTCTTTTTGTACGGAGAAACAAGAACAAGTCGCCACATTCCTAATAGCATTTTAAAAGAACTCCATGGTTTCATTCATATGTTTGAAGACACACCAGAGTTTATGGCTAGGGCCATCCACAGAGAAGTAAAATCGTATTTAGATAGTTTACCTCCTCCGTTTTTCCGAGCACTCACTCAATATGCACATGATGGAAGTTATAGTTGGCACTGCCCTGGTCACTCAGGTGGTGTTGCCTTTTTAAAAAGCCCAGTGGGTCAAATGTTCCATCAGTTTTTTGGTGAGAACATGTTACGAGCTGACGTATGTAATGCGGTAGATGAACTCGGACAACTTTTGGATCACACGGGTCCCATTTCTGCCAGTGAACGAAATGCTGCACGGATTTTCCAATGTGATAGTTTGTATTTTGTAACAAACGGAACATCCACTTCCAATAAAATTGTTTGGCATAGTACCGTTGCTCCTGGTGACGTTGTGATTGTTGACCGTAACTGCCACAAAAGTATTTTACATGCGATCACCATGACAGGTGCCATCCCAGTTTTCTTAATGCCAACTCGAAACCATTTTGGTATCATTGGCCCTATTCCCAAATCCGAATTCACTTGGGAAAACATCAAAAAGAAAATCGCCGAACACCCGTTTGCAAAACATGTAAAAGGGAATCCAAGAATTTTAACCATCACACAAAGTACTTATGATGGCATTTTGTATAACGTAGAAGACATCAAATCCGAGTTAGATGGTAAAATTTCCACCCTTCATTTTGATGAAGCATGGTTACCGCATGCTGCGTTCCATCGTTTTTATACAGGGATGCATGCCATAGGATCTGACAGACCACGTCCGAAAGAAAGTATGATCTTTGCAACACAGTCCACTCATAAATTGCTCGCGGGACTCTCACAAGCAAGCCAGATCCTTGTCCAAAACAGTGAAAAGGAAACCTTAGACCGAAATTTATTCAACGAAGCATTTTTGATGCATACAAGTACAAGTCCACAGTATGCCATCATTGCTTCCTGCGACGTTGCCGCAGCGATGATGGAATCTCCCGGCGGAAATGCACTTGTGGAAGAATCCATTGAAGAGGCGTTAGACTTCAGACGAGCGATGCGCAAAGTGGATTTGGAACTAGAAGAAGATTGGTGGTTCAGTGTTTGGGGTCCAGAGGCCCTCGCCGATGAAGGTGCTGGCGAACGAGACGAATGGATCCTCAAGGCAAATGACCGTTGGCATGGGTTTGGTGACATTGCAGAAGGATTTAATATGCTCGATCCGATCAAAGCAACTGTCATCACACCAGGTATGAGTGTAGAAGGTGAATTTGCTGATTGGGGAATCCCTGCTCTTATTCTCACCAAATACCTCGCCGAACACGGGATCATCGTAGAAAAAACAGGGCTTTATAGTTTTTTCATCATGTTTACCATCGGTATCACAAAAGGCCGTTGGAATACAATGGTCACCGAATTACAACAGTTCAAAGATGATTATGATTCCAATCAACCATTGTGGAGAGTGATGCCAAAATTTACGGCAGCACATCCAAAATACGATCGAATTGGGTTACGTGACTTATGCCAATCCATGCACGAAGTATACAGAGCCAATAACATCTCTCACCTAACAACGGAAATGTATCTGAGTCCGATGATCCCTGCGATGAAACCATCAGAAGCGTTTGCAAAAATGGCCCACCGCGACATCGAACGAGTTCCGATTGATGAATTGGAAGGAAGGATCACTTCAGTGTTACTCACTCCGTATCCACCAGGCATCCCACTCCTCATCCCAGGAGAAAAATTTAACTCAACGATCATTCGTTACTTACAGTTTGCTCGTGAGTTTAATACAAAATTCCCTGGGTTTGAAACAGACATCCATGGTCTTGTTGAAGAAAAATCGGAATCAGGAATTTTGACATACTTCGTTGACTGTGTGATTGAATCCTAAGTCGATAAAACCAAGGAAACAAAATCTATAAAAAATCTCTCGTGCAGTACAATCTGCACGGAGATCAAACTTCGATAGTTTTACCTTCGATTCACAATATTTCTTCAAAATGATTCGATTGGATTTTTTTGATAGTTATTCCCATTCAATCATTCTTACAACATCTTTCAAACAATCTTCCCTAAAAGATTGGTCTCCTTTTGCAGAAGGAAGACCAGAATACCATTTGCCATCAGGGAATTTTAAATCCACCCAATAGGTAAAGAGTGTCGTTTCTCCATTATTGTTTTTGATTTCGATGTTCAAAAGTTTTAAATCCGAAACTCCCGTTTCTTTATAAAATGTTTCCCCGTTTTTTGTACGGATGCGGATCTTTTTGGGCAACACTTCGTAAGTGGTTCCTTTTTTTTCTTCTCGTTTTGATTTGAGTTCCCAGGAATCAATTTTAATCGAATCAAGTTCTGCGATTGTTAATTTCTTTTTGTATAAAATCCCATCTTTTGTGTGTTCAAAAAATATCGACTGACTACCGCTAGTTGATTCTCCTCGGACCGTTCGTCCATCACAAAGGGTTAAGTTCAAAACCTTTGCTTCACCCGATTCTTTTTCACCACGGGCATTTCTTGGTTCTTTCGTTTCTTCATTCGGTAATGAAGGTAAACTAGGTTCTTTTGGCATTCGTGGTTCTCCGAAGGCCGGAGAAAAAAAACCGAGGGTCCCGAGCCAAAGAAAGAGTCGCAGTCGAAGTAAGTAGTCCATATTCTGACCTTTATCCATGGATGCATTTCTGACTGCAACTTTTCAAACCCTACCCTTACCATTCCTCATACTTGTCATCATTGGCTCTATCCTTGTCCTTGGGAAAGCTGCTGATGTTTTGGTAGACGAAGCCGTTTCCCTCTCCACAAGATGGGGTGTCCCAAAGATGATCATTGGTGCAACGATTGTCAGCTTAGGGACCACTCTTCCAGAAGTTTCTGTTTCTGTCCTCGCTGCCCTCGAAGGGAATCCTGGAATTGCCCTGGGAAATGCTGTGGGATCGATTATCTGTGATACTGGCCTCATTCTCGGGATTGCCATTCTAATTTCACCACCTGACATCGACAAACGCCTTGTCAACCGCCAGGGTTGGATCCAAGTACTCAGTGGATTTTTACTCGTGTTTGCTGCCTTACCATGGTCGAACCTGACTTCCGTTTTCACAACAGGTGGACGAATTGACCAAGGAACAGGGATTGTCTTTTTAATTTTGCTCGGTGTTTATGTTTACTTAAGCATTCGTTGGTCAAGGTCCAAACCAGGAGAAGTTGAAGCAGGTCTCGATGACACAACCGAATATGACGAATCTCCTTTTTGGATTGTTTTGATCAAACTGGTGACTGCCATCACTCTTGTCATTTTATCCTCGAAAGTGCTTATCCCTTCAGTACAAGAAACAGCAATTCGATTATCAATTCCTGAATCCATCATTGGGGCAACTCTTGTCGCATTCGGAACCAGTTTGCCTGAACTTGTCACTGCAATCCAAGCCTCAAGGCGTGGACACTCTGAACTTGCTGTGGGAAATATCATTGGAGCCGATATCTTAAACGTTCTCTTTGTATCAGGTGCAGCAGCTGCCGTCACAAAAAATGGACTCGAAGCTCCCGTAAGTTTTTTCAGTTTTTATTTTCCTTCGATGCTCATTGTTCTCGTTTTATTCCGTTTGGGAATTGTATTCTCCAAAGATAAAATCAAACGTCCGTTTGGTGTATTTTTACTAGTGATCTATGTAATCGCAACAATCGCTGGCTTTATCTTTAAAGGTTAAATTGAAAATCCAACACCACTTCTTCCTTTTTCTGAAGGAAGGAGGTGTTTTTTAGTTTTTGCCACTCTTCGTAAGTATAAATGTTTCGTTTTACCGTTTCCGTTTTTACGAATTGACTCCCACCATACAAAAGACTCGCACCTTGCCGTAACAACATCTTACCTCCTTCGTTATCAAATTGTTTTGGGTGATCAAAAACAAATATTTCTCTGTTTTGTTCCATAGCACTCATCGCCGTTGAAATAGTGCCCGATTTTTTACCTGACTCCATGATAAAAACCTTTTGGCAAAGACCAGAAATCACACGATTTCGTTTAGGAAATGTCCACTTTGCAGGTTCCGTATGCAGTAGGAATTCAGAGATTAACAATTGTTTGGGGTCATTTTTAATTTGTTTGTAAAGGTCACGATTCCCTGGTGGGTATTCGATTCCAAGTGTGGTGCCGAGAACTCCCACAACTGGGATTCCAAATTCGAGTGCAGTGACAAAAGCCTGTCTGTCAATCCCGAGGGCCATACCTGAGACAATGGCGATGTTTTCTTTTTCAGAGAATGAACCAACAAGTGCTTTTGTTGCAGATAAGGAAACAGGTGAAGATTTACGAGTGCCCACAATGGCAAAAAGGTCTTTCTGCAATAAAGTTAGGTCACCCATTCCCACAATCACAAGTGGGGGATCATAAATTTCTTTGAGAAGTTTTGGATAATTGGAATCAAAATAGGATACCAAGTTCCAACGAGGGTCTTTGTTTTGTTCCCAAGCCTTACATTCCGTTAACCAAAATTTCCAATCATCTTCTTTGAAGAACATGGGCAAAGATTGAAATAAAGGTAAAAAGTGATCATAATTACGCCAAATCTTTGTTTTGCGTAAAAAAGAAAGAACTTTCGGATGACCCAAAATGGAAAGTACCACATGGGATTAGGTCAGTTAGATTTGTTTTGGGCCCCAAGTGCAGTTAAATTCTTCAAAACATTTTGGTAAGAAGAGTTTTCTTCCAAAGGTTCTCGGATACTTCCTTTCCCCTTCATTTCTTCTAAAATGGATTTGATACGAAGGTATTCATCATAAGCTAGAGAAGACTTTCCAATTTGGTATAAAAAATTGGCCTTCGCAAAACGAGTGGGTACATTATAAGGTTCTTTTCGCAATATTTGGTCTAACAATGAAAATGCGGAATCCAATTCATCATAACCATTTGCTAGTTTTCCATTCCAACTTTCATCTTTCAAGGAAGAATCAAAATAGATCAGTGCCAATTGAAATGGGAAGCGAGTATCGTCTTTGTCTAATTTTGCCAATTGTTTGAATAAACTTATAGCACGGCTCCTTCGTGTAGGTTCCCACCCCATATCTTTAGATGCATTTGCATAAGCAACAGCTGTTTCATATAACAATTGTTTGTCTAATTTTCCCGACTGGATGGCCTTTTCAAAAAAAGGTAAAGCGGATTCGTAAGAATGGATTTCAAATCCACCTTGTTTTGCATTGGGAATGGATTCTGTGACGGCTTCTTCGTAATAACGGACACCCACATCTGCGGAACCTGCACGCATATAAGCGCGGGCAATTTTCCATGAGAGTGCAGCCGATTGGTTGGACTTTTGGACCAATTTTCGGATCCGTTTGTCCATTTCTTCAATTTCTGCTTCTTCCAAGGCCAATTTCTCTTTCCAATTGACGATGTCTTTTTCTGTGGGTTCTCCACCGATTCGTTTGCGGTAGCGGGATTCGGTAAGGGATTTTAAGTAATCACAATGGGTCAAAAAGAGGAGCGAACCCAAAACAACTCCCCACTTGAGTGTGAAAACCATTGAAAACCAGTTGTTTTTTGTGCCCATCGGTTCGATTTTAGTTTCTTTCTTTTGGATGAAAAGAAAAAAATGTGATTATGTCTCTTAGTTTTCAAAGGTTGGGTGAAGTCCATTTGCCAGAGATCCTTACTTGGGAAAAACTATGTTTTGCAGGTGAAGAATGGACACATAAGATGATCCAAACTCATTTGGAATTCCATGCCGCATTTGGTATTGGTGACCAAAACATACAATGTTATGCGTTAGTTTGTGAGACACCTTGGGAAATTGAAATTTTCCGAATCGCTACATTACCCAACTTTAGAAAGTTAGGCCTAGCAAAACAATTGTTAGAACACTTATTTAAAGAATTCCCAAAAAAGGAATTTTTCTTAGAAGTGAATGAATCAAACGAACCAGCAATCAAACTCTATTTGTCTGTTGGTTTCAATGAACTTGAGAGACGTAAAAAATACTACCCGGACGGATCAACTGCCGTTCTAATGAAGAGGAATCCCATCGAATGAAAAATGCATATGTTACAGGCGCATCGCAAGGTATCGGAAAAGAATTTGTTAGAGCACTCGGCAAAGATTATAATGTTTTTTTAATTTCTCGGACGGAAGCGGACTTAAAAAAAGTCATCCACGAATTGGAACCAAAGTCGAGAGGAATGTTGAAGTATTTCGTCTTAGACCTTACCAAAAAGAAAGATGTGGAAGAACTATCAAGTATCATTGAAAAAGATAAAGATGCCGAACTATTGGTGAATAATGCAGGATTTGGAACTGTTGGTGAATTTGCGGCCCTTCCTCTTGATAAAGAATTAGATGAGGTGAGTTTGAATGTAAAAACCCTTGTTCACCTTTCACACACAGCACTGAACCGATTCAAAAAGAATAAAAAAGGTTATTTAATCAATGTGGCATCTATCGCTGGTTATTTGCCAGCACCTGGCAGTGCTATATATGCGGCAACAAAAGCGTTTGTTAAATCTTTCACTGAATCCATTCATGAAGAAGCTAAAAACTACGGCATTCATGTACAAGCACTTTGCCCAGGCCTCACTCATTCTGACTTCCACCAACGTGCAGGAATCAGCAAGTCCAAATACCCTTCATTTATGTGGCAAAATGCAGATGAGGTCGTTGACGAGTCGTTAAGTGCACTCAAATACAACCAAGCAGTTTGTATCACTGGAAGTTTTAACCAAGGTGCGATCACCGTTTCAGAACTCATCCCTCGAGGTTTTTTACGAAAACTCAGTGGTAGATATTTAAAATTAGAAGAGGAATAAGATGGATGTTGCTAAGTTAGATACTTGGTATCGTAGACTCCTCGTATTATTTTCCGTTATTTGTGGTGGGTTTCAAATTTACTACGAAGGGAATATTTGGATCAACGCAATCTTTGTTGTGCTTATGGCGGGCATGGTTGGTTATTACACCAACTTCCTTGCGATCAAAATGTTATTCCAACCAAAACATGGTAAGGTGCTCGGTTGGTCTGGGCTTGTCCCCAAAAACAAATCAAAAATTGCAAAGTCTTTAGGAGAGAGCATCCAAAGTAATTTACTCCATCCCGACATCATCATTGCTTATATCTATGAAAGGAACTTAGTCGAAACTGGAATCCAAAAAATTGTCAAAGAAATTGACGAAGCCATCCACAACGACGAAATCCGCACCTTACTTGTTACCAAAATCATTTCCATGTTAAAGGAACGTGGCCCTGAAATTTTAGAAGTGATCTTTGATTTTTCAGAAGAAACCATGAAAAAAATGGCGGAACGTCCTGAAGAAGTACAAAAACTTTGGGAATACACAAGAAACCGCCTAACCTATTACCTAACAGAAGAAACCAATCGTGAAGAGTTGGGAAAACAACTCCGAGTCATTTTACTAGAAGAGATGCCTAAACTTGCGAACCTTTTAAACGAAGGACTCGAAGAATATTTAAAAACACGAAGTACATTGGGAAAAATTGGAATTGGTGTGAAAAAAATATTTTCCTTCAACGAAGATGCAATCCGCGAACTGTTAGAACGTTTTGTCAAAGACCCCGAAACATCCGATCAATTTATGAAAATGATGGATGATATGATGGCTGGTTTACAAGAAAGACTCAATTCCAAGGAAACACAAGAATTCATTACAGGTAAAATATCCAATTGGTTGGAAGCCAGTGGTGATTACGCCAGACAAAACCTATTGCCATCGGGCATTGAACGTTTACAATCTTATTTGGATGATCCCAACAACTGGGAAGAAATCGAAAAAAACTTTTTCCGTGCAGTGGATTGGGTAAAAAAACGCCTTCTTGAATTTATGAATAGTGAAGAAGGAAAAGCGTATCTCAAAACCAATATAGAAAAATTTGTCCATAATATCAATGTAACAGCACTTGTTGAAGAAAGAGTGATGGCACTTGATACAGACGATTTGGAAAAAATGATTTTGGACAATACTGGTGGGAATTTGGTCGTAATACAATTCTTAGGTGGAATTTTGGGAATGATTGCTGGGCTCATCCAAGTTCATATCTATTTTGCCGTTCCTGTAGGGGCTTTAGTTCTCATAACCTATTTGGCTCATTACAGAAACCAAAAAAAATTTGAAGAACCAACTCAAAATAAATAATGAAAAGAACCAGATACTTCTTGGTAGTTTGGTTCCTTTTTCATTTCCACACGGAATTCTGATTCTTGTGACCATAAGTATCGCAAAGTAACAGTCGATCCAATTTGGTTTTTGATGGTTTGGTTCCAATAGTGTTGGATAAAAAACCCACCTAACACCTTCCAATTCCCCCACTCTTTTTGGTAAAGGGTTTGGACGTTAGGACCAAACCTTCCCCCTTGTTCCCATCTCGGATGGAATTGCGATTTGATACCCAATAAAAAGGATATCGTGCCTAACCGATCTTTGGTTTTCGAAAATTCATCAGCAAATGTCCAACCTGCGGCAAGATCTAAATTGGGAACTTGTTTTCGTTCCCATTCTGTTTTCGCTCGTCCATTCAAACCTTCCCACCATAGATTCTGTTTGCTTTTGAAAAGAGTGGTTTGCATTCCAAAGTCGAATAAATAAGACAAATGTTTTGAGATAGGATTGTAAGGACTTAATGAAACCAATCGAACGAATGTTAAGGATGTAAGTTCTGTTTTTTTCCCTTCATAGTGACGAACACTCCCATCAAAAAACACCAACTCACCGTTTGGTGGGGAACCCTGACTCACATTGAGTAAATCATGGTAAGCAAATCGGTATTTCCATTCCAAAAATGGTCCAAAATTGGAAGTACCACCACCGGTCACAATCCTTGATTGGGGATGTGCCAATTCAGGTGGAGACGGAATGAGTCTTTCATACAGAGTTTCTGTTGGGTTTGGGAACCTAGAACGAAACTCCAATGTTTTTTGTTCATTGGATGTTTGGATCTCATTTGGTTTTGGAGATTGGAAACTTTGGTAACGAGAGGCCAATAAAAAAGCATCGAGTATGAGTGAATGGCGGATTCCTTTGTCTTTGTTTTCTAAGATGTGTAAATCAAAGGATTTATTTTTAGATGTGTCTAATAAATGATAGAAGGCTTTTTTTTCTTCCGGTTCCATTTGTCCAATAAGGAATGAGATCTCCGAATACAACGATGGTCTGTATTTTGTTTCCACGACTAGACCTTCTGTTTGGGTATACAGTTTAATGGTATCAACGGGACTCACAACACCACCTAATTTTGATTTTAGATGGAGTTCTGGTTTTACGACATCCAACCATTCGACAAGGAATGTGCCACAGTTGGCATTCAGAAAATAATAATCAAATTCTGCCCGTGACAATTCCCAAAGATGCGAAACAAGGAGTTCCAACTCATCTTTGTTTAACGACAATCGGTATTCCCATATATCACGACTTTCGAGGTCATTGTATTCATTCACCTTTAAATAATATGGGAACAATGAAAACTTGGCTTTGAATCCACCAAACAATCCATGGTAGGCATAACGAATGGGATCTAGATTGGGAGCATCGGCGGAAACATTCACCGCATAATCCAAAATTTCAGATCCATTCTCTTCATTTGACTTTTGGTTGAACTTGAGCATTGTATGCCCAAAAACAGAAGCAGGTGCCATTAGATAATAGGAAGCAAATACAATGGAAACCGAATCGACATGGATTGATTCTTTCCAAACTTCATAGCGATCACAACGAATTCCATTTCGTTTCAAAAAATCCACACCAAACTTTTGTTTAATGAATTGATGCCTTGCTGGATACGAACAAACAGGATGAATGAGTCCTTCGGGAATGGGTTCCTCTACAAAAAAACTATGAATGGTCGCTTCCAATTCTGCTCTTGGATTGGTTCTACCCTCGGAAGAAAAGTAAAAACGAGAATTTACGATTTTACTTTGGTAGTTTTCTTTTCCCTTCGATTCATAATGGACGAGCCTAAGCCATTTGGGATCCAAATCGAACCGCCTAACACCGATTTCATCCAACATGGATTGTAGTAAATTTTGATCGACTTCTCGTTTGGGAAGAAACTCACCCCATTCTTTGGTTTTATCTGCATCCAGGAGAATCAGAGAATTGGGTTCTCCGAAGAGGGAAAATGGCGGAAAACAAAAATGCAGTGCCAAAACAAGGGCCCACTCAAATTTCGTTTTTTGCATTCGCACAAGCCAGAATTCTCCCTCCTCTCAAAATGAAAAAATGCTTTTTACTTCCATCCGTTTCGTGGGGAAAACGGGAACATATGCCTAGAAAAGAGCCACTCATTTTGTCCAGTTTATCGCGACAAAATTCCAACCTAGCAAACGTTTAGAATGCAGAATTCGATTTTATACTTGAACCCCGGTCTTTGATTCTAAAGCAAACCTTGTTCTGGAACTGTCTTTCATTGGAATGATTCTCAATTTGCATGTTCTGTCATATTGGAGCTTAAAAATATGCGATAAAACAAATTTACGAAAAGGGAAAAGAATGTAAGGCGACAAAATGAGCCAAACTTTTGCTAGTTTAGGAAGTTAATCTCCTGTTAACGCAAGTAAAATAATAACATTTTAAATTTTTATGAAGCGAATCATGTTTAAAATCTTTGACTCATCTTAAAATTTTATTTGATTCAATTTGATAGAAAAGCTGAAATCGACGTCCAGGAGATATTTATGAGAAGAAAAATCGCTCTACTTGCCTTCGTTTTTTCTTTTTTGATTGTGAATTGTGCATCACCAACAATCAAAGAAATTAACGAGTCCGCAGTAGCCATCGCAAAAGAAGCAAAAGAATTAAAAGCAAATGGTAAAGCAGAAGAAGCTATCCGCGTGATCAGTGTGATTGATGTTTTACATCCTGATGATCCCATCATCGCTGAAATTAAAAGTGGAGCATCTGCTGAACAAATTGAATCAGTGACTCCTACAGTTTTGTTAGGTTATAACAAAGCTCTTCGGGCAAAAGTGCAACCAACTACAACTGAAAAAGTGCTTTGGTACATCCCAGATAGAGTTTTCGATTTTATCGACCAATTCGAAGGTTGGTTCCACGTTGGTCCTCAAATTGGAGTTGGTGGTCACGTAACACGAGCAATCCAAGGGGAAGTTTACTCTGGTGCAACCGTTGCGATCGGTGGTGGTCAAAAGAAGATGTTGGGTATCAAATCAGAAGCAAACACGGAAATTGGACTTGGACCGATTGTAGCTGCTGGAGTATTTGGAGCAAAAGTTGGAACAGGTGGGCTTGCTTACAATGCAGATGCACTTTGGTTTCATAAACCATCAGAAGCAATTTACCAAACTTACCGAGATTATTGGGGAGTCGGGGGACATTTTGGCTTTTTTATCGTCGGTTTAGAAATAGAGTACCATCCTCTTGAAATCTATGATTTCTTAGCTGGTATCATCCTTTATGACCCAATGAATGACGATTTTGCAACTACAAGAAGATTACAATACACTTCCAGACAAACAGGACTGATTCGAAATTTCTCGAAAAGTGTAGGTAGTTTAGAAGAAGAGGATATCGCTATGTATAAAAAAGAATATCCGAAACTGAATGTTGGAAGCACAGGAACTCAAGAAACAACTCCTGCTCCAAAAAAGAAGTAATTTACATTACGAATTTACAGTTAGCTGAATGATTCAGCTAACTGTCACTTTTTCAATGTTAGCTGATAAAGTAATTCTCTCTCAAATTCTTCCACGTGAATTTTGTAAGCATTTTCAGGAGGAACTTCTGCCTGACTAAAAAACGTTTGGAATCCTTCGTTCGGAATCATCCACAAAGCTGATATAATTGTGTAAGGACGATTATAATAAAAACTGTTTTGGTATTTTAGGTTTTTATCAAATACAACATAGAATGTTTCAGCTTTAGAAGCTTCATAAATGGGTATCAACCCAAGTGTAATAATTCCAAAAAATCCAGTGACTGCGTTAATTCCAGCTTTCGTTCTTTCGTGGTAATAAGGTAAATGAATCGCCATTACGATATAATCAACGTCAAATTTTTTGATTAAAAATTTATCTTTTTTACCTTTTGCTGGAACCAAAATTTTTTCTAATTCTACCTTCCCTGTGGCTTCCGTTTTTGATAGGTATTCGATCACAAATCTTTTAAGATCTAAGTCTTTTACGGGTATGGTTTTATCAGCCTTTTGTGTATCAATGTATTGCCCATGTTTAAAGAATTTGTAAGTAGCTGTATTATAATCAACTTCCGCAAACTGAGCATTTTTGAGTAGAGTCGACTCTGATTTGGATATTTTATAAGTATGAAATCCAAAGAGTAAAATTTTCGGATTCGTTTTTTTGGAAACTAACTCGTTCCAATGATCATCTGCTGTTTTCACATTGTCTGTACGAATCGTATAAGTTGATTCGTAAACATAACGACTACAATTGAAAAAAAGTAGGAAAACAGAGACAATGAAGAGGAGATTGATTCTAAATGTTGAAATCATAAAATTCTAATTGGTAAAGAATCTTAAATCGAAATGAAAAATCAACAAACTTCTCAATATTTTGTAGTCTGTCGAAAAATTTCTTTCAAAAAAAGCATTCTTTATAAATTCTTATCAAAATCAACCGAATCATATGACAACTGTTCAATGTAATTGTAAAAATTTAAATTCCAGAAAGTTGCACAAAATATTACCTATAATACTTTCGTTTGTTTGCCTTAGTTTTTTTCTTCAATTATGTAAATTGCCAGATATTTCTAAAGAAGATCGAAAAGAAAAGGATTTAAAAAGTCTTTGTACCATTACCCAATTGGATTATTATACATCATGCCAATCTACAGGTGGTAGCAGACCATCAAGATGTTCTGACCTCTACATGCAATGCACATATCTTTGCGGATTTGCCAATCAGTTCGGCTGTGGGTTTTAATCCTTTCGGTATTCCCCACCTGAGTATTGGATCAAGGGTTTTCCTTCTTTACTCCCAATCGTAAGTCTCTCACCTAAATTACGCCCGTAACCTAAGATTCTCAGTGTGTTGTCATTTTCCCATTGGCAAGGAACTTGGACTGCGTTTTCCATTTCACCTAATGAATAGTATATGGTCAAAAGTGGGAATCCCCGTTTGTCCTTTTCTAATTTGAGTTTGGGAATGATGGCATAGGATTCTTTTGTAACGAAGGTCCCAAAAAATTGTGCATCCGGATAACGGTTGTCTGGTGTAAATTTGACTCCGATTCCTGCGACACCCTTGGGAAGATCCTTGGAATACAATGTAAATATAGAGTTCCCTTCCCATGTTTCAAATTCAACACGCATTTCATTGATACTAGGATCGTTAATTTTGATAAGTCCGAATAATACCCGTAAGTCGATTCCGTAACGATTTTCCTTTTCAATGAGTCCTACATCAAATCCCATCAAACTGAGAGTTGGCGGATTCCCTTTTTTGTATTCGTGGATTCCCATAGGAGAAATATAAACCCCTTCTTCCCCTGGAACTGATCCTTTATTGCCCATTATGGGTAGGAGGCTTGGTTCTGGTTGTATGCCCATTTTTTCTTCCCATAACACTTGCATCACTTCTGTATTGGTACTTTTTAGTTTCCCTGTTTGTAAACCAAGGGTGTTCCCTGCGACAAAGGAAACAATTTCCGTATTAGGATCATACACTAAGTCTGCAAAAAAAGGTGGGAGAGAACCAGAATGCCCATAAAACCAAATTGTTTTTCCATCTGTTTGGTAACTTGTTTTCATAACAGGTAATCCCAGTTTCATTTCAAAATTGGCAACAGGGCCAATTTGTGTTTTGTGAAACTCTTCAAAACTAATAGAAGTTAATAGACCTTTGTTTTCCTTACTACGGAAAAAAGCCTTCATAAAAAGACCCATATCGTTTGCCGTTGTGGAGATGGATCCTGCTGTCAAATCTCGGATCACAGGCCGAATGGTTCTCGTTTTCCAAAAAATCCCTGAATAACCTGTAATGAGTTCTGATCCTTCTAAATTTTCCAATAGAGTTGTATGTTTCATTCCCGCTTTTTCGAATAGATGGACACGAAAGTAAGATTCTATTGATTCACCTGACACCCGTTCAATGATATTTCCCAGTAACCCAAAACTTAAATTGGAATAAGAATGGATTTTTCCAGGTTCGTTTCGTTCTAGTCCTGCAAGTGTTTTTGGTAAAGATCGAAAGGAACGATATATCTCATCTTCTTTTGAATCGGGAGAAAGGAAAAAACCATTCGCCAAATCAGAAGGTAAACCAGATTGGTGGGTGAGTAAATCACGAATGGTGATCTCTCGATACCCTTCTTTTTTCGGTTTTACCAAGTTCAATTCAGGTAAAAACTTGGAAGCAGGGTCATCTAACTTTAGTTTACCGGATTCTTGTAATTGTAAGATGGCAATCCCTGTAAAAAGTTTTGTGATACTACCAATTTTAAATCGTTCGGTTTTGGAATCGGAACTTGCCCCGATCTGAGATTGGTAGATCTCTCCATCTCCCAACATCACCATATACGTGAGTGATTTGATCCCTGAAGGAGCTAGTGTTTCCCATTTTGATTGGATATCTGCTTTTGTTTTTTCTTTGTTTTTGAAATACGAAATTGTTTTCGAATCCCCATTGGATTGGCATTGGAAAAGAAGGAAAAAAAGAAACACAAAGAGGATCCGGAACGGAAAGTATAAATCGTGAATTGGGTTTTGGAATTGAGAGGGAAAAGAAGGAGTTTTTTCGAGTGATCGACTTTCTTTCGTTTGAACGTAATGAATCTTTTTTTCTTTCTTCGATTTCATACCCCAAGGAAAAAATGAAAGGAAATTGGAACAAGCTTATAAAAAACAAATCTCCCCAAACCTATGGAATGGGGAGTGATCGCTATGCCAAATGGAAAGAACTACAATTTGTCTTTCACAACATGGCCCGTGTTTGTTGGCAAGATTCTAAAAAATCGAACCTTACCCTTTAGTCTTGGATCACACTCATTGAATATTCAGAAATTGCTTCACGGCGTTTTTCTGCATAATCTTTATGGAACCATAAGTCTTGTGTGGTCTTAGCAGATTTTTTATTACCAATTGTAATAGTTGTCATACAATGATCTACAGCATACTTCATGGCTTCTTTCCCTGTTTCCCCAAGACCCTTGTTTCGTTTTTTACGAGTGATTTCCGCACCTTGTTTGTTGACTCTAGCAACTAACTTATCATAGTCGGAGTCATCAATACAGAAAACAGTTTCTTTTTTACCATCTTTCCACTTTACATCCACCTCATAGAGTGGTGCTGCAGAAATATTGATAAAACCTAAATCAAACAGTTCAGGCCAATACTCATAAAAGAAAGACAACATCAAAGAACGAATCGCATAACCATCAAAATCGGCATCGGTGATGATACTGATTTTATCATAATTCAATTCATCAATGGATTTTACTTTTTGGTCGAGAGGAAGTCCCACAATGGCAACGATGTTTTTCATCTCTTCGTTTTGTAATGCTTTGGCTAGTGACATCCCTTTACAGTTGAGTGGTTTTCCCCTGAGTGGGAACAAACCATGTAATTTTGGATTCCGTGCTGGGCGTAGTCCCGCAATCGCCGAGTCCCCTTCTGCCACAAACAAAATTCGGCCTGGATCGTTTGGTTTGCCTGTCGGAGGCATGAGCTTAGGGATGTTGTTCCGAGACGCCTTACGGAGGCCTTTCTGCGCATCCTCGAGCTGTTTCATCTGGGTTCTACGTTCCATTACCATCTTAATTTCTTCGATGAGGCCAGTTTTCTTCAAAAGTTTGTCGAGGTGTTTGTCCACGGACTTTCGAATGTCTTCATTCAAATCGTTGATGAGATAAGATTTATCTTGGGATTTAAAACGAGGGTTGAGAATCCGAAGGTTCACATACATGTGAAAACAACTTCTCACATCATTTCGTGTACATTGTGTATTGAGTTTTTTCTCTAAACTGACAATTTGTGATTTTTTACGAATCTCATCACAAAGTCTGTTTTCCAAATATTCAATCGCGGATCCACCTTGAGGGCAAAAAATAGAGTTCACCCAAGTGAGAGTTTTATTTTGTCCCACCACTACATAGGTATCCATATGGATTTGTGAGGCAGAAGTTTTGTCTGCATAATCCAATTTGTAGTATACCATTTCGGAGTTACTAAAGATCTCATCAAAACCTTTTTTGAACTTATACTTTTCTTTCCCAGTTTTGTGAATAAAAACAACTTCGAGACCTGGGTTTGACATCGCAATGTCTTGGAGGTATTGTTTCACCAAATTGATGTTAAAAGAAGTATCAAGGTTGTTGAAGTATGCCGGATTGAGTTCAAACTCAACTGTTGTTCCGTGGTCTTCTTTTTTCGCTGCTTCTACAACCGCAGTCATTCCTGTTTTGTCACAAGGTGCTTTCAGCTGTTTGATTTGGTCAGCGGAAAGTAATGGGCAATCAACAAAGGTTCCATGTTCATCATAATACAAGTGAACACGTTCTGTATCTTCTTTGGAAAGTTTGAAACTGCGGATGACTTTTTTCACATCATCATGGATGCTAAACATTTTTTTGTAAGCTTTTCCACCGTTGATGGTTTTCACTCGGAAGAAGGAGGAAACCATTCTTACAAGTGAAATCCCCACCCCGTTTTGTCCGGCAACATGATCTTCTTTGACTTTGTCGTCAAAGTTTTCCCCATACATCAAGTGGAGATAAACTCCTTCCGCATTGTCGGCAGGGATACCACGTCCATTGTCTTGGATGATAACACGTTTACGATCCGTTGACAATTGGATGATGAGTTTGTTCATCTTATCTTTTTCGGGAATTGATTTATCGTTTAAGTTCTTTCTGTATTCATCCACACAGTTCATACATGCTTCATCCAAACATTTGAGTTTGGCTGGGATGTCAGAAAGTTCTTCGTGTACGATATCATACTTACCAGAGTTATCTTTGGTAAAAAAATGTTGTTCAAATGTGGAAAGGGAGTTTTGCCCAAGCCACATTCCTGTACGCATACGAACGTGTTCTACGTTCGATAATTTCTTAAAATTTCGCGAATTTCCTGAGGTTTTTTCAGTTTTTTGAGCCATAATTATCTATTTCGGATCCCATTTTTTCTTCAGTTCATCCAACTCATCAGTCATAAAACCTGTGAGTTTTTTATCATCTTTTTGTAGTGCCGTATACTCGGTGTATTTTGTTTTTGCTTCTACAATGGCTTCTTCACATTTACGAACTTCTTCCAAAGTCATACGGTAAACGGGAATGGAACTCAACCATTCGAAGTAAACGAATTTGGCAGCTTTTAACTTTTCTTCGAATTCTTTTTTCGATTTAATGCCTGTTACTTTTTCGTTCCATTTTTCTTTGATGAAACGAATGAGTTCGGAGTTCCGATCAATTTTTTCTTTTTCTAACCCAGCAAGGCGTTTGAATCTGCGGATGAGATGGGTTTTTCGGAAATCACAGAAACGTTTGATGATTTCTTCTGGAACAAAATTACGAAGTTTTCCTTCATGTGTGATGACATTGATGGTCAAAACTTCGTTGTTTTCTTTTGAGAATAGTTCTTTGATTTCTTTCTCGGAAGGTTCTTCGCCTTTTTTAGCAACGAGTTCGATTTTAAACGTTTGGCTGGAATGATCAATGTAGTCCTTTAACCAATTGTCTTTCTTTTCAATTAAATCATCTAAGTAGTTCACAACCTTTTCGCGGTTCCAGTTCATGGGAGAATCTACCAAATACAATTTCCCATCTTCTTTTTTGAAACCAAATGTCGTAGACATGACAGTGCTACCATTGTCATTTTTTGACATTTTTACCTCTCCACCGTACCCTTTGTACCATGGAGTGATCTTTTTCGGTTTGCCCGTTTTTAAATACGTTACTTGAGAATCAATGACGTCACTGAGTTTGTGTGCAGGAATAAAACAACGGAATCCCGTTGCAATCCCTTGGATGTTATTTAAGAGAACAACAGGAACCTTTCCAACAAAATGAATCGGTTCATCTTCTGTTTCATCGTAGTTTTTGACATAATCAATGTCAGGTAAACTTTCAAAAAATCCTAAATCTTTTGCAAAGTCAGAAAGTTTGACTTCTGTATAACGAGGAGATGCAATTGCATTGGGATCAAGTACGTCACCAAAGGTTCCTTCCCCATGAACCAAAGGATAGTTGTTTGCAAACGCAAAGTCTTGTGCCATTTGGGAAAGGGCATCTTGGATTGATCTGTCTCCATGTGGATGGTATCCCATCGCAAGTCCCGCTACTTTTACAGTTTTGGTATGACGGTTTCTCGCATCAGAGTTCCACATCGCCCAAAGAATGCGTCGTTGAACAGGCTTTAGGCCATCAATTTCTTGTGGAATGGCTCTCGAATCGCATACATAGCGGGAGTATTTCCTTTGGTCATCGTTAACTTGGTCTTCAAAGGGGCGTTTCGGATACTGTTCTTCGTTCTTCATGGTTCCAAATGACACAGGGGTGCGATGAATTGACTTGTCAAGCGGTTTTCCCTTTTTAGACTGGCGATACGCACCTATCTATGTCCCCACAAACTCAAGAATACTCCCGTTTTCATTGGCTAATCTGGTTCTTGATTTTTTTTTCTGGGTGGAGCTGCCAAACAGTCAATTCTCTCCTTTCGAGAGATCCTAAATCCGAAATTCCTGCTTCCGTTTTATTCCTCAAATCACCTCGAAAAATGAGTTCCACTTTCTTCAAAGATGGGTCTTCTCATTACCGTTGTATCCAATGGGAACCAGGCAAATCCAGTGGATATGCTGAAAAAATTGAGCTCAGTTTCATTGCTTACGACACTAATTTTTCAAACAATATCAATGCAGAATTTGGGAATGATGTTGTTGAATCATACAAACTTATTTGGAATCGCAAAGTTGGAAAATTCCAACGAGATAAACTTGAGAAAAAAATTGTCTTTGTTTATAAGGAATCTTTTTTCAAAGAAGTGAAGGGAAATACAATCGAAGCACTTCTCGAAAACCAAATCGCATACAAAGAAAATAAGTTCGTCATCGATGAGATGGAAGTGTTTGAACTCAATGGAGATACGGGAATCCTTTTAGAAGAAGGAAATCGTTCTGAAATTGGAGGAGAAAATCGTTGGTCTCACAATCTCGGTTCCAATCAATTTTTTACTTCTTCCAGTACATACACCAAAATCAACAACCAAACGATTGTTATGGAACATACTTCCACAAACTACGACTACCACCAACTCAGTTACGAATGGAATGAAACAGAACCAGACAAACTTTTTTTCAAACCCATTTATAAAGAAAACAATCTGCAATTATTTTTTGTTCCTCCCTATACCAATGGTCTCACTACCAAAACCAAAGAACCATTTGGATACAAACGATTGGGAGATTTTTTACTCAAAGAGGAAATCAAATGACAGAAGTTCGTACCCGTTTTGCACCATCCCCTTCCGGATTTCTCCACGTTGGTGGGGCAAGAACTGCTCTATTTAATTATTTATATGCAAAGGCAAAAAAAGGGAAATTTTTACTTCGGATCGAAGACACAGACCAAGACAGATCCACAGAAGCATCCTTCAAAATCATCTTAGAATCTCTCAAATGGCTCGGAATGGAATGGGATGAAGGTCCAGGAGTTGGTGGACCTAACGGGCCTTATACCCAATCAGAACGAATTCATATCTACAAAGAATACACAGACAAACTCATCCAAGAAAAAAAAGCCTACCGATGTTTTTGTACGGCAGATGAACTAGAAGGCAAAAAAAAACAAGCAGATGCAATGGGGATTCCTTACATCTATGATGGAAAATGTTCTGATTTAAGTGATGAAGAAATTCATTCACAACTAGAGAAAAAAACTCCCTATACAGTTCGCTTTAAAACCCCTCACAAGATTGTGATCGTAGATGATATGATCCAAGGGAAAGTAAAGTTTGAATCCAAACTGATTGGTGATTTTATCATCGTAAAATCAGATGGATTCCCATCGTATAACTATGCCGTGGTGATTGATGACGCGCTTATGAAAATCACACATGTGATCCGAGGTGTGGGCCATCTTTCCAATACACCAAGACAAATTCTGATTTTTGAAGCCTTTGGATTCCCTCTCCCACGATTTGCACATGCCAGTGAAATCGTAGGAACCGATGGTAAAAAACTATCCAAACGAGCTGGTGCTACATCTGTCCTTGCGTTCCGTGATTTAGGATACTCAAGCGAAACGATGCGGAACTACATGGCACTCCTTGGATGGACTTCCCCTGACGGAAAAGAATACATGAGTGATGAAGAATTGTGTTCTGTCTTTGATGTGGAACGATGTTCGAAATCTCCTGCAACCTTTGATGTATTCAAAAAATTGAAAGAAGAAGAAAAGGAAACAGTTGATTTCAATAAACTATCCTTACTTGGACTTGCTGAATACCTAAACCCAAAATCAAAACTCAATTGGATGTCCAATAAGTACATCCGTGATGCCAAAATTGAAACCCTCGGCAAAGCACTTGAACCATTTTTAAAAGACTGCCAAATCCCTGACGCTTACAAATCAGGTGAGAACCCACAACTCCTTTCCATCTTGGATTCTGTTCGTGTGTATTTGGACAGACTCATCCAAGCCCCTCCTTACATTGAAGAATTCTTTTTAGAGAATGTCAGTTTCGAAAATGACGAAGCCAAACAATTGGTGACAGATGGCAAAGGAATAGAAGTCGTCACTCACTTTTACCAAATGGTCAAAGGAAGTGCTCTTACCACTCCTGATGCGTATAAGGAAACCATGGCAAAAGTGGGCGAAGTGACTGGGGAAAAAGGAAGGACTCTTTTTATGCCAATCCGTGCCATCACTACGGGTAAGTCACATGGATTGGAACTTCCCATCCTCTTTAGCCTTCTTGGCCAAGAGAAGATGGTCAAACGAATGGAACAATTGGCAAGTTCCCTAGGCATTTCACTTAGGTAACTTTTTTACTGCTCGTTCGGTTTTCGGGTTTTTTTGACTTTTTTTCTCACTTCGGATCGTGTAATATGATGAGAGAGAGGAAAAGGCGGCCATTGACAGCACCATCTGAAGTGATTCCCTATCTGTTAAGCCCTTCACCAGGTTCATACGCCATGTTCCTGCCTCCCGATATGTCTTCTGTCAAACAATTTCGTCATGAACTGAAACGAACCTTGTTAGATAATGGCTTCAGTTTTGAAAACATCATGCAAATTGAACTCGCAGCTGACGAAGCACTCACCAATGCTGTTGCTGCCAATGTATCTTGTGACTGTGATGAGACAATCATCTGCCGTTGGCGGATTGATGCTGCAAAGTTCACTTTGTACATTTTGGATTATGGATCTGGTTTATCAGGTGAGTCACCTGTTCCAGACAATGACAAAGAACTTTTACGTTCCAATCAATCCCAATGTTTTTCTACCTTCCTCGACCACATCAAAAACCACCAAAGCAAAAAACCAGAAACCCTTCCTTATAATGGTTCCGGCCAAAAACATAAGAACATGGGAAAAGGATTGAAAATTATCAATGCCATGATGGACTCCGTTAAAGTAATGTTTCACGGAGAAGGAATGGTAGACGAAGCACCTGCTGGATTCAAAGTTATGGGATCCATCGTTGCACTCGAATACGACCGTTCCAAACACTTATAATTTGATCCTACATATCAACACTTCTCGCGAATGGCGCGGTGGAGAACAACAGCTTTATTATCTCGTTCAAGGTTTGGCAAATTACAAAATCCCACAAATGGTCGTGGGCCAACCAGGTTCCCCACTTGAAGCAAAATGCAAAGACAATGGATACGAATTTGTTCCCATTGAGATGCGTGGAGAATGGGATAGAAAAGCATATAAGAATATTCGATCCCTCTGTTTATCTAAAAACGTAAAACTCATTCATACTCATACTGCACACGCGCATACCTTGGCACTTCTTGCGAAACGAAATCACCTCAACATTCCTCTCATTGTTTCGAGACGAGTTGACTTCAAACCTAAAAACAGTTTTTTCTCAAGATGGAAATACCAACACCCAGCTAACGATTATTATCTTCCCGTTTCTCAAAAAATTAAGGAAGTGATGATGAGTAGTAAAATTGCTCCTGAAAGGATCATCACCGTTTATTCTGGGATTGATCTCAAACGATTTTCGAAACCTACAGCACATGAATATTTACGCGAAGAGTTTCAGATTCCCAAAAAAGCGGTAATCATTGGAAATGTGGCTGCCCTTGTTGACCACAAAGACCAAGAAACCTTAATTCATGCCATTTCTAAGATGAAAACAAATCTGGATTTTCGGCTTTTGATAGTTGGTGAAGGTAAATTAGAAAAAAAACTAAAAACACTCACCGATAGTTTAAATTTAAATGATAAAATCATTTTCACTGGATACAGAAAAGATATTCCCGCCTTACTTTCCTTATTCGACATTTTCACACTCACCTCAAAGGAAGAAGGACTAGGGACAGCCGTTTTAGATGCAATGGCTTGCAGTTTGCCTATTGTTGCAACCAATGGTGGTGGGATTGGAGAAATGTTGGATCATAACGAAGGTGCATTTGTTTGCCCTGTAGGAGATTCAGAAGTGATTGCCCAAGGCCTCGACAAACTTGTTTCTTCAGAAGACCTTAGAGACCAATTTGGAAACTTTAACAAAAATTCTGTTAAGCGATTTTCTGTTACAAAAACGATCGATAAAACAAAATTAATTTATTATTCCTTTTTAGGTGATTCCTTATACGGAGAAGGCAAATGAGTGGGAGATTATTAATCATTGATGGGCATGCACTTGCCTTTCGGGCTTATTTTGCATTTGCTGCTTCTAATCTAACCAATTCCAAAACTGGATTACCCAGTGGTGCTATTTTTGGATTTTGGAGGATGCTTTTTAAACTGCTCCAAGATGAACATGTCACCCATATAGCCTTCACATTTGATCCAGGCACAAGATTAGAAAGAAACGATCTTTATGAAGAATACAAAGCGCATAGAAAACCTATGCCTGAGGATTTAAAACCTCAAATTCATAAAATTTATGAAATGTTACAAGCATTGGAATTCCCAATGTATAAAATCAATGGCATTGAAGCAGATGATATCATAGGTTCTCTTTGTAAAAAATTTGGAAAAGAATTTGAAGAAATAGTCATACTTTCAAGTGATAAAGATTTATACCAAGTATTAGACAAAAACATACACATGTTACGTGGGAAACGGGGTGTATCTGAATTTGAAAAAATTGATCCCAAGTGGGTGAAGGCAAATATTGGGATCACAAAAGAACAAGTTCCAGATTATATGGGACTTCTAGGTGATGCTTCTGACAATATTCCTGGCGTAAAAGGGATTGGAGAAAAAGGTGCTGCAAAACTCATCCAAGAATTTGGAGATTTAGAAACCATTTACAAAAAAATTGATAAGGTCAAAAACAAATCACTTATCGATAAACTCATTGCTGAAAAAGAAAATGCATTTTTATCCAGGAAACTGGCAACCATCGTAACCAATCTCAAACTAGACATCAAAAAGTCGGATCTAAAATTACCGAACTACCATGATCCCAAAAAAGTTCAGTATTTTAAGGACGAAGGTTACAATGTCCTCCATCGTGATTTAGCAAAACAAGCTGGGATTCCCATTGTAAGTGATGGAGATACAAAAGAAGAATTTCCTGCGGCCAAAAAATCATCGAAAGGAAAAAAAGAAACAATCTCAGAAGTTTCTTTAGATGGATCCAAAAAAGGAAAATCTGCTGTTTCCACGACTGCAGTTGTCGCCAAACAATCATACAAACGTATCCAATCCATTGATGAATTAAAAAAGATCATCTCAAAACTAAATCCTAAAAAACCATTATCTATTGATACAGAAACAACCTCACAAGACCCGATGTTGGCTGAATTACTTGGTATTTCCTTTTCGGAAGAACCAGGTGTCGCTTTTTACATTGCATTTTCCCATTCAGAATCCATTTACAGCCACCTTCTCCCTTCTGCAGAAGAAGCACTTAAGATCCTCAAACCAATGTTAGAGGATACAAAATGGAAAAAATTAGGCCAAAACATTAAATACGATCTACTTGTATTTAGAAATTATGGAATTGAATTAAAAGGCATTTTTTTTGATACAATGCTTGCTTCCTATCTCTTAAATCCAGGAGAACGACGCCATAATATGGATGATATGGCTGTTGATTACCTCAACTACAAAACCATCACATATGAAGAGTTAGTTGGCACAGGAAAAAAGAAACAAAATCTCTACGATATTGATCCAGACAAAGTTTCAGAATATGCATGTGAAGATGCAGACATCACATTACAACTCCATAATGCCCTTGCACCTAAAATGGAAGAAGGCATACATAAAAAACTGTTTTATGAAATGGAGATGCCAGTACTACTTACATTGGCCGATATGGAATTTGAAGGAATTGCTGTAGACAAAAAGTACTTTGAATCTTTGTCAGTTACCTTTGATACCAAAATCAAAGAACATGAAAAAAACATTCATTTTTATGCGGGAAGACAGTTTAATGTTAATTCTACAAAGGAATTGCAAACAGTTTTATTTGAAGACTTACGATTGCCTGCTGAGAAAAAAACGCAAACTGGGTATTCAACCGACCATTCGGTTTTGGAATCTTTACAAGGCACTCATCCCATCATCGATGATTTATTGGCTATTCGTAAATTCTCTAAATTAAAATCCACATATACAGATACATTACCAACACTCGTGAATCCAAAAACCAATCGGATCCACACAAGTTATAACCAAACCATTGCAGCAACGGGACGACTCTCTTCTACCAATCCAAACCTACAAAACATCCCCATCAAAGATGAAGAAGGAAGGTTATTACGAAAAGGATTTATTGCGAAAAAAGGCTATGAAATCCTTTCCCTTGACTATAGTCAAATTGAACTTAGGATCATGGCTCATTTCTCCAATGATCCCAATATGATTGATGCATACAAATCGGGAGCGGACATTCACAAACGAACTGCTGCTGGTATATTTGGAGTTTCCGAAGACCAAGTAACTCCCGATATGCGAAATAAAGCAAAAGTGGTGAATTTTTCTGTGATTTATGGTGTTACTTCTTTTGGATTGTCTAATAATTTGAGAATCAGCCGAAAAGAAGCAAAAGAATTTATAGAGAAATACTTTGCCGCATACAAAGGTGTTGCCACCTATATGGAAGAGATCGTTGAGTTCTGCAAAGAAAATGGATATGTAGAAACCTTACTTGGACGTAGGCGTTACCTTCCTGATATCCACTCCACCCATAAAATGGTAAGTGAAGGTGCCAAACGAGTTGCGATCAATTCTCCCATCCAAGGGACATCGGCTGATATGATCAAATTGGCTATGATTCGGATCCATGAAAAAATCCAAAAAGAATCCTTTCGATCCAAACTTTTATTACAAGTGCATGATGAATTAGTATTTGAAGTTGATCCGAAAGAAAAAAAAGAATTTTACCAAATGGCAAAAGAGGAAATGGAATCTGCAATGAAACTCAAAGTTCCAATTGTCGCACAAGGGAAGTTTGGTGGAAATTGGGATGAAGCACATTAGGTCAAGTTTAGGCCTTTTATTCTTTTTTGTTTTCTACCTTTGGAACTTTTCGATTGTTTTCCAATCAAACGATTTACTAGGTCGTTTTGATTGGGACTTGTATACATTTCATGTTGAGTTTTTACGAAAATCCTATTTAGACTTTCACAGTTTTCCACTCTGGAATCCCTATTATGGAGCTGGGTTTCCTGTTTGGGAAAATCCATCGAGTAAATTGGGAAGTTTAACTCATCTTCTGGCAATTCTATTTCCAAGCCTTACTGCTTTAAAATTAAGTTTCGTATTTTATTTTGTACTCGCAGGAGGATTCAATTACCATTCTTTCCAACTTTATAATAAATCCTCGAAACTCATAACGATCCTCTTTGTTTGTTTCTTTCAATTCTCAGGATATTTTTTTCAAAAATTCTATGCTGGGCATATGAACCAAGTCCAAGGTTTGTTTTTGCCTGCGTTTCTTTTTTATTTTTTGTACACCATTCAAAACAAAAGTAAGTGCATTCCTGTACTTGTGATCTTAATCACCTACATTTTGTTATCTGAAGGTGCAATTTATACAATCACCCAAGCCACTTTTTTATTATTCTTTTTATGCTGTTGGGAAATTTACCATGCATCCAATCCAAAAGAATCATTCATCCGATTTTCTAAAATTGCACTATTGGTTCTTGTTGTACTTTCCTTCAAATGGATACCTATGTTTTTATTTGTCCACCATGTAGGAAGGTATTTTGTCCCCGACCAATTTCCACTCTCCATTTCTGATTTGTATCCTATCTTCTTTGGAACTTCCCAACACCCACTTCTTTCCCAATCCTTATCACAAATGCAATACCGTTATTGGGAATATGGGAACTATCTTGGCCAAATTCCACTCTATTTATTACCACTCCTAATTTTAACCAAACGTAAAATGATTTTTATCGTCGGTTTATTATTTCTTACCATCTGGATTATGTTTGGTAATGTAGATACTGTTTCACCTGTGAAACTTTTAGAACAATTGCCGATTTATTCCCAGGAAAGGGTGTACCCGCGCTGGAGCCTTAGTGTTGTTATGTTGTATACTTGGTGTTTAGCCATAAACATCAAATCCTTAACGGAACGAACAAATCCCAAATTCAAAATCTACCTATCGATTGTGATCTTTGTTTTGCTCATCCTCCATACCATTGATACAAGAAAAATGAATACCAAGTATTTGGATGAAATATTTGTGTTACAACCTCCTGCCCATACCATCTATAACCAAGAAATTTATCCGATCACCATCGGTTCGATTTCTGATTATGGATCAGACTCCAGGATGTTACCAGCATTAAGAGCCAATCTATCGATCAATGACATTTACGAAAACCTTACGTTTACCTTCTTGAATGTAACTTATGATTCCAAAGATTACCATGGAGAATTTTTTCTAAGTCCATCTCTCCAATCTGTCAAACCCACAAATTGGGAACCAGACCGTTTTAGCTTTGGCCCACTCCCCCAAGGGCAACTCCTAGTGATCAATCAGAAATTCCACCCTGGATTTAAGGCTATCAATACAGAGAATCAAGCTTGCTCGTGGAACGGGTATTTGGCGGTTCCTATCCAACTAAATTCCGAATCCATAAAATTAAAGTATTCATTGTTAGATTCCTTTAGACTATATAGTCCATGGGAAAAATCGTATAACTGTTCAGTATTGTTTCCCCGTTTTTTCGGACCCAATTGGAATTAAATTTCTTTACTTTATTTCAAAAGAAAACCATTCTTTTAGATTGTCTCCTGTAAGAGTGAACTGTGTCACCGATTTGTAATGAATCGATTTCCACATTCTTTCCTGGAATTTCATTGGAATGTCACATAATCGTAACCGAGATCCTTTAGCGTAATATGAAGATAAACAAGAGGAAAACAAATCCTATGAAACCAAATACAATCAGTAAAACAGAACGAATCTTAGAAGTTCGTTTAGCAGAAAACCAACTCGAAATTGAAAGAGCACTCGCGTTACGTTATGAAGTGTTTAACTTGGAAATGGGAGAAGGTCTGCCACAATCTTCTGCTACAAGAAAAGATCGTGATGAGTATGATTTATACTGCCACCATTTAATCGTAATTGATAAATCTACAGAAGATAAAAAAATCGTTGGAACGTATCGTATCCTCACTCGCCAAAATGCTAAAAAAGGAATCGGTTTTTACAGCGAAAACGAATTTGATATCACATCCATTTACAACCTTCCAGATGAAATTGCTGAAGTAGGACGTTCTTGTGTTCACCCTGAATACCGAGATGGTTCTGTAATTTCTTTATTATGGCAAGGCCTTGCAGAATTCATGAACAAACATAATGTTCGTTATCTCATGGGTTGTGGTTCCATCCACTCCACTGATGTTTCTGTAGCATCACAATCTTATGGATTTTTAAAAGCGAAAGATGCAATTGCACCAGAAGAATTTCGTGTGTATCCAAATCCTGATTACGTTCTTCCAGGTTTTGATGCTAATTTTCATGTAGAAGATCCGAAATCAATCTCCAAAAATATCCCTCCACTTTTGAAAGGATACCTCCGAGTAGGTGCTAAAATCTGTGGAATTCCTGCACTGGATTCTGTTTTTGGTACTACAGACGTGTTCATTCTTTTCGACCGCAAGGAAATTACGGAGAGATATGCGAAACACTACATGAATGCATGAGCCAAAACCAGGAAATTGATTACCAGCACCCAACAAAACAAGACCAAATTCGTTTTTTCGTTTTTGCCTTCGTTTTAGTGATCGGGATCACAGCTGGTTATTTCCTGGGCATTCCTCGGTATTATCTCGGATGGTTTTCCTTTGCGATTGCATCATTCTCTGTGGCAGGAAATGATGCAGTCCAAACCATCGGGACCTTTATCGAAAGTAAAAAGTCAGTCCATTGGCTCCATAAGATCCTCGTATTCGGTGGTCTTTTATTTTTTGTGCACTTACTTGCTTGGTTTTTCCATGGCGGAGAAATCCACTTCCATAGATTGGATTCCATTCCCGAAACAAAAGAATTCAACTTACTCCAACTCCTAGCACCTGTTTTACTCGTTGTCATCACTAGGCTTAGAGCACCTGTCTCCACAACATTTCTCGTTTTAGGTTTGTTTGGTGGCAAAAGCATCGACCAAATGTTAACCAAATCTTTTTTTGGGTATGGACTTGCCTTCCTCGTAGCCATTGCGGTTTGGGCCATTCTAGTCAAAGTTGACCCACATGAATACCATGAGGTCCACACTCCAGACCCTGTTTCCGAAAGGCGTTGGTCACGTTTGCAATGGTTATCAACGATGTACCTTTGGGTAGCATGGCTTTTCCAAGACACAGCCAATATCGCAGTGTTCCTTCCCAGACAATTAGGATTGATTGAATTCCTTGTTGCCGTTTTCATTTTGATCTTTGCCCTTCTCGTCATTATCCGAACCAATGGTGGCACCATCCAACAAGTGGTTTCTGAAAAATCCGACATCCAATGGGCGAAGGCCGCCACGATTGTCGATTTGGTATATGGAAGTTTGTTATTTTTTTTCCAAGCAATTAGCAATATCCCAATGTCCACCACTTGGGCTTTCCTTGGCCTCCTCGCTGGTCGTGAGATCATTTTAAATGTCATCACCTACAAGGACCTCCCATATCTAGATACCTTCCGTAAAGTGGGAAAAGACGTTGTCCTTGCCACCATCGGGATTGTTGTTTCGATCCTGATTTTTTTCCTCTCTTATTTCCTCTACCCAGAACAAAGAAAGTCCACCCCACTCGAATTCTGGAATTCAACAAACCAAGAAGATTCCCTTTAATTCTCTTTGACAGTTCTCCCAATTGTCAGGGAAGTGTCATATATGAGATTGATTCTCACATCCAGAGACAAGGAGTCATTATGTCAGTTGCGATGATGTTACGAGAGGGAACGGCACAAAAACACGAGGAAACGGAAAAAGTACCTTACATCCGTGCGATTTTCAGAGGAGGTTTGGACGCACAAACCTACACCTACCAGTTGGAAAGTTTACACGCAGTGTACCAAGTCATGGAAGACCTCTACCGCCAAAATAAAGACAATCCCATCCTATCCAAATTGTACTTCCCAAACCTTTTTCGTGAAAAAGCCCTTTTAGAGGATATCTCCAGTTTTCAAAAGAAGTTTGGCACAAAACTTCGCGGAGAAGTTTCCAAAGCGACTCAAAACTACATCGATCATATTCGTAAAATTGCAAATTCCAAACCTGAACTTTTAGTAGCACAAGCTTACGTGCGTTATTTGGGAGATTTATCTGGTGGCCAGGCAATTAAAAAAGTAGTGGCAAAAACATTTGGTCTGGAAGGGAATGAAGGAACTGCTTTTTATGAATTTCCAGAGATCGAAGATTTAATGGCATTTAAAGGAATTTATCGCCAAAATTTGGATACTTTGCCTTTGAATGATTCACAAAAAACAGAACTACTAGAAGAAGCAAAAACTACGTTTGATTTGAATAAATTTTTGTTTATGGAACTTGATTCCGATCTGAAACAAAATATTGGAATGGAACGTTACCAAACTCTTCTACCAGCAGGTTAATTTTTGGGATTCCCGTATACACTCGTAACTTTAGTTTTTTTATCGATGTTACCGGTCACAATGATTGTGCCCGTTGTCAAAGATATCGTTAAGGACCGCCTGCTCGGATCCAACTGGGAAGTTGCTTATTTCACAAGCATACCCATGTTAGGTTCTTTTTTATTTGCTCCAGTTGCGGGAATCATTTCTGATCGTTTTAAAAACAGAAAATACTTCATCAGTTTATTCTGTTTTTTGGACGCTGGATTATTTTATCTTTTAACTGTCGTTACAGATATGGGGTTATTTTTATTCCTTCGTTTTTTGGAAGGAGCATCCCACATTTTCATTATTGGATTACTCTTAAGTTCTGCTGCTGACCAGGAAAATGATCCCAAAAACAAACGTTATTATGGCAAAGGAATTCTGATGGGAATCACGGGAATGTTTTTATCCCTTGGTGGAGCCTTTGGGATGCCTCTTGGAATTTTAGGTAGGAGTAATCCGCTATTACCTTTTTACGTTGGCTCAGGTATTTTAGTTTTTGTTGGTATCATGAGTTTATTCATGTTAAAAGACAAAGGAATCCACAAAGTAAAAGATTTTAAGTTAAATGATTTAAAATTAGCAATTTTAGAAAACCCATTCCTTTTTGTTCCATTTTTATTTAATTTTATCGATCGTTTTACAGTTGGCTTTATTATCTCTTCATTTAACATCCATTTGAGGGAAACGTTAGCATTCCACCCAGGGATGTTGGGTGTGTTTTTGGGACTTGTGCTTTTTCCGATGAGTTTATTGTCCTATCCGTCAGCGTTGTTGTCTCGCAAAACAGGTGTTTTACCACTTGTTCTTGTTGGTTCTACGATTTACGGTGTGTTTTTAGGATTATCGGGAACAACTAATGATTTTTGGTTTTTGTTTATTTTTTTACTCATCTGTGGGGTTGGAGCAGGTGTGATGTTTGTTCCATCTATGATGCTTGCAAGTAAGATGTCAAAACCTGGACTCACAGCCACCACTATGTCGGCTTTTACTGGTGTGGGTTCCCTTGGCTTTATGTTAGGTCCGATTGTTTCTGTGCAAATGCAGTCCGTTTTTAATTCCCTCTTACCCCAAGAATACAGTTTTTCCGCCCTTTCTTTCTTTTTTGGATTTTTAGAGATTGGACTTGTTTTTATGACAATTCCATTTTTTAAAAAGATTTTGAGTAAAATCAACCGAATCGATGAAGAAAGAGAAAAGATTACACTTGCCAATCCAGATCCAATCCTGTAGAATTTTTCCGAATCCATTTTAGGAAAGGTTTATGTTCAAACGATTATTGATCCTTAGTACACTTACATCCGTGTTATTCCTTGTTGCTTGTTCCTCAGGAAACAAAGTACAAGCAGGAAGCACAAAAGTTCACCCACACACTGCACTTCGCAAACTTGAAATTGATATGATCAAAGTAGGTGATGGATTGGTGAAAACAGAAGCAGTCCTCGGCAAACCAACTGAAAAATCAATTGATCCAAGTGGAACAGTCATGACTTGGTACTTTGCAGAAGACCGTGATGTTCCAGAACAGTATTACACTCTCAAAGAAAAACCAGAAACAGTAGAGAAGTTTTTAAAGTTAACATTTGATCCTAAAAACAAAATCACTGCAAAAGACTTCAAACTATAATTGAATTAAGGTCCTTCCGATTCTTCTTCGTTTTCTTGGTCGGTAGGGGCTGGGAATGGAAAACCAGGGAAACTTGGTTTTTCTTTTCCTTCCACATCATCATCTAACAAATCAACGGTGGTAAATCCTAACAAAAAATCAAAAGCTTCGGCAATATTAAATCCTACTCTCGCTCCTCCGTACACACCACCAACTACTTCGACGTTCCATGAATAACCGGGAGGATACCCAAATGGTTTTAAATCTTCTTTGGGAAGGTAAATTAAAAATTCTTTTTGACCTGTGCTTGCCACGATGTCTTTCGTAAGTTCTCGCCTAAAGTGTTCTTTTTTTCTTACCTTTCTATCTTTGACGGGATCATAAAAATAAGAATAATATCTCATCTTATAACTTTTTAAATTGGACCTTTCATCATTCGTGAGGGGGATACCTTTTTTATCCACAAGCCAATTGCCCTTAGCATCAAGAACAGGAGAACCTGAATGGAAACTTTCTCCACCTAAGATACCAAAGACGAGTTGTTGGGAATGATACCCACCAATTTCTCCACCTCTGATTCCAACACCACGACCTAAATCGCGTTTTCCCATTTCTGATTCGCCACCTTGGAATACAAATCCAATAGGAAGAGGCCCTACTTTAACAGCTGCTCCATACATCGGAGTTTCAGCTCCTACGGTAACAATATCTTTCAGATCATTTTTCCGATTTTTCCAATAAGTGGCACAGTTGACTGTCAATACGAGGCAAATGATTGGGCCGATGAAACGCATTCTTTTCCAATTTTTTTCATTTTCTACTTTTCGGAATCAAAAAAACAAACTTTTTGGGAAGATATGGCTTCTTTTGAAGATTTTCCCATGATTGAAGTAAAAAAAATGAACGAAACTGAGGTCCGCCTTTTCAGTTTGTTGTTCAACCTTTTACGCGAACCAAAAGGAATTAGTTTCCAGAAATTTCGCAACATCATGCCACGTTTTTATAAAAACGAAGACATCGAATCGGATCGTAAAAAATTATACCGTGACCTAAACCAATTAAAGAGCCTTGGATTTAATATCAAAGTGGCTCAATATGGATACCAATCAGAAGATTTTTTTCCCTATTACATTGAAAAAGAATCCATTGATCGTTCATTAAAATTTTCCAAAGAAGAATTAGAGTATTTATCCAAAGTTTTATTTAGTTCTGAGTTATCAAAAGAACTCATTAGTTTGTCACAAAAACTATTTTCACATCATTTGGATTTGATTCCCAATCTAACAAAACAATTTGTTCCTATTGATTCGGATGATAATGCAGTTGATACAACCAACACAGAAAAAATCCTGCAAGCCATCAAAGACAAACGAGCAATTACCATTGTATATGGGTATGATGAAAAAGAAAGAACCATTGAGCCATACCGTTTGATCCGAAAAAACACAACAGACTTTTATGTGTTAGCCTATGACCGAGGTAAAAAATCTCTACGACGTTTTATCCTTCCCAGAATCACTGTAAAAAAAGAAACCAAAGAAGAGTTTTTTTCGAATTTGAAAATCACAAAGGAAGATTTAAACTTTCATCCTCTTTCTCTAAAAGTCCATCCAGTAACAGAAATCAATTTCACGATTCATACAAATTATGAAGATAGATGGAAATCCTTTTTGGAAGGAGTTACATACGAAAACATTGAAAACAAATACAAAGTAATAACAACAAATCAAAATGCATTGTTCCAATTTTTTGTAATCTTACCAGAAGCATTAGTTGAGTGTAGTTCCGAATGGAAAACTACATTTGCCAAATATGTAAATGAATGGGAAAATTTATACCAACCCGTTTGATAACCCTTTGACTCCTATTACAAAATCATTATACTTACAAGCTCTTAAATGCCAGAATGCATTCCATTTGATCCATGATGGGGTCATACAAAAACCAAATACCGCATCCTTCGGTGGTTATTTAGAATGGGGAGATTTTCTTTCGTTATGCAAAGGATTATTTCCTGGCACACCAACCGTAGAAAAATCGACTAACAGGGAAGAATCGATTGAGTTATCTTCCAATTATTTAAAACAAAAAATTTCACATTTTGGTTCCCAACTTCGGTTCCAAAACTTTGTGGGCAGTGTCGAATTGATGGAATACGAAAAAGAGAGAGATGGTTGGATCCTTTGGGATTTTCGTCCGATTGGTTCCATCAAACAAGACATCCTTCGGTCCTTTTTCTTTTACCAAAAATTGGTAGAAGGTTTAGGTTACCGCGTCCTTGGATTTAAACTCATTCGGATCCAAACTAAATTTGTGTATAAAGATGGTGAAATTCCATCGGAAGAATATTTACTCATTGATGATGTAACATCCCGAATGGAATCAGAGTTTGGTGTGAGAGAAGAAGAGTGGAATCTATTTTTACAAACCATCCAAACTGGAAACGAAGGTAATTTTCCTTATTCATTTCTTGAGAACAAACCAAGTTGCCGTTCCTTAAAGACCTGTTTGTCACCTTCCCACTGTGCCAAAGGAAAAGAATCCGCAAAGGAGGTTTTTGATTACAGAGACAGTTCTGAGTTGGCAAAACAATGGTTTCAATCAGGGTACAGTTCGTACGAATCTGTGCCCGATTCAGAACTTTCACCCATTCAAAAAATCCAAAAAGAGTCTCATCTTTCAGGAAAAGTACATTTTGATACAGCGGCACTTTCACAATACCTATCTAATGTGACAAAATCTGTTGCCTTCCTTGATTTTGAATCCATCAATCCTTATCTCCCAATTTATCCCGAGACAAAACCCTTCCAACACATCCCCTATTTATATTCCCTTCACATTTGGGACAGGGAAACGGATACTTTAACGCACAAAACGTACTTACATGATGATTTGGGAAGTGATCCTAGAAAGAATTTGATGGAACATCTACAAAATGACCTTCCAAAAGGCATTACGATCTTCTCGTTTAATGATTTTTTTGAAAAATTGATCATCCAGGAATCTGCAACCGTCTTCCCAGAGTACTTAGAGTTTTGGGATTCAGTCAAATCGATGTTTATCGACCTTGCTTTGCCATTTAAAAAACTTTGGATTTACCATCCAGGCCAAAATGGGAAAGCATCTCTTAAGGAAATCCTACCTTGTTTTAGTGACGAAAGCCATTTTGGACTTACAATCCGTGAAGGACAAGATGCCAATTACCAATATTTGAGATTAATAAAAAAGCAGGTGACAGCCGAAGAAAAAAAACGTGTTTTGGAGGATTTGATAGCTTACTGCAAATTAGATAGTTATGGTTTGTTTTTAATCTATAGAATGTTACAAGAAAGATTATCGGTTATTTAATGTTAGGTATCAAAAAATCAGTCGCACAGTTTGTCTTTTCCTTACCTGAGAATTGGATATCCACTCTCACACGAAAGAACAACTCAAACGAAACCAATGTATTGGATCCACGTTGTGCACTTGCTTGTAACATTGCAAAGTTCCTTCCTAAAATGGAACAAATGAGTCCCGAAAAAGCGAGAAAACACTACCGGGACCAAATGAAATTGTTTGAAGGAACAGAATTCCCTATTGCTCATATCGAAGACAAACTCATCCCAACACCCAGTGCCTCTTTTATACCCATTCGTGTCTACAATGCAAATCCACAGAAGAGAAACTTACCAACTGTTCTTTTTTTCCATGGTGGTGGACTCACGATCGGCAATTTGGAGACACATGATTCCTTTTGTCGCAAATTGTCTCATTATACAAAAAGTATCGTCATTGCTGTGGACTACAGGTTAGCACCTGAACACCCCTATCCGGCTGCTCATGAAGATGCTTGGCTTGCCTACCAATATGTCCGCAATTCTGCTTATATCTTTGGAGGCTCACCCAAGGCCATTGCGGTCTGTGGGGACAGTGCGGGAGCCCTTCTTGCCACTACCCTCTGTTTGCGTGCCAAAAAAAGCAATGTCCAAGCACCGATTTACCAAGCATTACTTTATCCCATGCTTGATACTTCCAAAGAATCCGATACGTATGAACTCTTTGGTGAAAATTATGTCTTAACAAAGTCCCTCATGAGATGGTTCATCCAAAATTATCTGCCTCAATCCAAAGACAGATCCCTCATTCAGAATTCTCCCGTTTTAGCGGAAACCAAAGAGTTAAAAGGGCTTCCACCTACCTACATTGGCATTGCTGGTTTTGATCCTTTGCGAGAAGAGGCCGAAACCTATGCCAAACACCTCCAAACAGCAGGTGTCAAAGTGGAAGAAAGGCATTTCCCTTCCCTCGTTCATGGTTATATCCAATTATCAGGCCTTATCCCCAAGGCAAAAGAAGCAGAAGATGACCTATTCCAGGCCATGTTGCGATTTTTTTCACAAATAAAAATCTAACTCACTTCCATTCAAGAATCGACACAGAAAGATTCGATACTATAAAGGACAACATCTAGAGGTATGTCATGATGCTACGATTTTCTATTCTTCTCTGTTACTTTTTAGGAATGACTGTAGTTTTTGCAGAAAAACCAGCTTCCGCCACTTTAAAAGAAAGGGACTCCCAAAAACAAATCGACCTACAAAGGAAAAATGGGTTTGGAGACAACGAAATTGATACCTTACATGCGAGTATCATCGAAAACCTTCGTAAGATGAAAAAATTACAAGAGTTAGGTGTAGATAAAACAGCAGCCCAATACTTAGCCCAAACTCCACAAGAACACAAAGAGTTATATAAAAAAGATAAAGATGGAAAACCGTATTTGGAAATCAAACTTCCACAAGGGCAATCCTATATCGATTATCCTACTGTATTTTTATATGATGGAATTGCTTATATTTATCCAAAAGAGGATTTTAGTGATTTAGACAAAATCATTTTAGCATTCCGACGAGTGAACGCAGATGGAACCATCCATGTGAAAGAAATGCGTCGCCTCATTAACCCATCTCCAAGATCAGAAAGCCCTGAAAAAGATGAAAAGGGAGAAGCAAAATTGGATACCAACTCTGATATTCGATTGGAGTACTTTCGATCTTTAACTTCTGATACCATCTGGCCAAATGATCCTGTACAAACTTCAGAAGCTGACATTGCAATGGTGTTAAATGACGAAAAGGATCCACTTCCTTATGACAAACAAAAACACATTATGATGTCTTACAAAAAGATGTTACGTAAAATATCAAAACAGACTGCTTTTAAATTACGTAGTATTGAACTGGATCAAAAACAAATGATCACAAAAATTTTGGATTATAACACGAACTAAAATTAAAAAAATCTAAATACAAAACCTCAAGATTGTTGTTTTTCCCTTCGACTCATGAGGAGCTGCGAAATCGTTTGCTCCTCAGTCACATACTTCCTTTTTAAATAAGACAAAGCATTATTGATAAAACGAGGAACTTTTTTCTCGGCATCTAACAAATCCATTTTCGTTAACATCAATTCATCGATGGTTGCGAGAGCCAAATTTCTTTGGCTCTGGTGTAATTCAAAATCGTCCTCGTCTTCTACAATCATGTTTTTTCTTGGAAACGGTTGGCCGCCTCGACTCCCCTTTCTTCATTTACAAATAAGTTAATGAGAAGAGATAAAAAGTAAAAGAAAGCAACAACCAAGAAGGCATTGCGTAAACTCATCAAAGTTTGGATATAACCGAATAAAAAGAGTCCTAAAGCTGCTGCAATTTTTCCTGAAAGTCCCCACATCCCAAAAAACTCTCCTGATTTTGATTCAGGACTAAAGATACCAACAAGTGCCCTTGACGCAGATTGTGTTGACCCAAGCCCCATTCCTGCAAGAGAGGAAATAAAAACAAACACCCATTGAACGGTCCAATTTTTTCCAAGCACACCATTCATAAATGTTGTGAGATCATGAACGTAATAAATTAATCCGCAAGTCATAAGCCACAAAACAAGAGTAAGGTTGAATGTTTTTTTAGCTCCTATACTATCTTGGATCACACCAAACGCAAGTGCACCAATTGCGGCAGAAATTTGGATGAATATAAACATTGCTTGTTTGTGTTCTGCTGCGATATGAATTTCTTGAGATCCATAAATGAAGGCAAATGAAATGACAATCGCAAGTGCCGCCATTGTAAAAAATAAGGAAACAAGATAGATCATCAAATCTTTGAAGTGAGTCGCATCTTTTAAAGTTTGGATCACTCGGTCTTTCCCAATTTTAAAGTAATTTACCTTATGAGATACCCCAAGCGGAAGGTGAGGTTCTTTTAAAAAAAGGAATGTTGGAATTGCAGCAACCAAAAAGAAAATCGCCGTATATGGACCCACTAACTTTAAGTTATCGAAATTTTCTAATGTATAATCACCGAGTGTGGTCGCTAAGGCTACGGATCCAATCCCACCGAAGTAACCAATCCCCCATGCGTAACCCGATATTTTTCCTAGATCCTCTTTGGATCCAAGGAAAGGCAAAAAACTGGAAGCAAAGTTTTCGCCAGAAGCAAAGAAAAAATTGGAGAATGCCACAAGCACCATTCCAAGCCAAATCATTCCAGGTTCTACATAATAGAGTAAAAAAGTTGCAACGACACAACCAACGTAACTGAGGAAAAGGAATAATTTTTTCTTAGAACTATAGTCTGTGATGGCACCAAAGATGGGACCTGTTGCCACTACAAATAAATAGGATGCTGCCAGTGCCCATGCCCAGAGCGTATTCCCGATACGGAACGGATTGTCCGATCCCACTTCTGCTGGTACGACGAGTCTTGTGAAAATTTCACAATAAACGACACTGATAATGACTGTGGTATAGGATGAGTTCGCAAAATCAAACATACACCATCCGAAAATTTCACGGTTTTTTTTCTTTTTAGCTTCCGGGTTTTTGTCTTGGGACATAGAGGGTTTCAGAATTTTCCTTGTTTGAAAGTAATTAAAGAGTTTCCCTCCCTTTCGTAAATCTGTCAAATGATTAGTTCAGGTATGGATCCTTTCGATTTAAATTCCCTAATGAGACCAAAACGGGTCTGTTTATGTCGAATGGTGACGGAAGAAGATTTAGTCCGTGCCATCCATGCGGGTGCCGTAACCATGGAACAAATTAGAGAAACAACAAGGGCCTCTACCGGCTGCGGGACCTGTTCAATGCAGGTCTACCACATCCTCCAGCGCGAATTGCAGAATCTCTCTCGGAGGAAAATTTCATGAAATTATCGATTAATATGGCGATGACCTTGGATGGAAAGGTTGTTCGCCCCGATGGCCGTTGGTATGGCCTCACGTCCAGTGAAGACAAAACCCAAATGGACGTTTACCGCTCTCAATCCGATGCAGTCCTCATTGGAAAAAATTCCATCATCAATGACAATCCCATCGTAAAAATCCGTGCCGTTCCCAATGCCTTAAATCCAAGGCCTGTCATCCTTGTCCGAAAAGGAACCCTTCCTCCTGACAAACATGTTTTCGAAGAATCTGACCACATCCCACTCATCATCTGTACAAAATCCAATTTAAAAGAAATCAAAACCAGCTTAGAAAACAAAGCGGAGATCTTTGCTTTGGATTCCGATGACATTGACCCGAAAAAAGTGACAGGGATCCTCAAACGAAAAGGATACAAAAACGTCCTCCTTGAAGGTGGACCTAAACTCAATTTTTCCTTTTTGGAAGCTGATCTTGTGGACCGCATTTATATCACAGTCGTGCCTTATATCATTGGAAAAACAGGCCTTGCCGGGATTGCCGATCGGACTTCCGAACTTCCAGATTTTGACAAACAGAATTGGACCCTAAAACAACATTTTGCCAAAGGAAACGAGATCTTTCTCGTGTACGAAAAAACCTAGAAAAAATTCTAAATTTTAGATTGACCGATTTCTCTATCATTAAGTAGTTTGATATTAAACTATTTAGCAATAAGAGGTTCTATGTTTTACAAATTGCTCGCTACTAACAAAGACATCACTCTCACGATCCTTCGTGTGACACTCGGTCTCGTCATTTTCCCACACGGAGCTCAAAAAGTTCTAGGATCTTTTGGTGGATACGGTTTCGAAGGAACTATGGGATTTTTTGGAAGTTTAGGGATCCCTTACATTTTTGGAGTTCTTGCCATCGTTGCAGAATTTTTTGGCGCGATTGGACTCATCCTTGGACTTTTCACTCGCCTTGCAGCGTTTGGAATTGCATCCACTATGGTTGTAGCAGCAGTGCTTGTACACTTACCAAATGGTTTTTTTGTGAACAATAATGGTTACGGTTATGAATTCCACATCCTTGCAGTGGGTCTTGCAATTCCATTAATCATCAAAGGTGCTGGATCGTTCTCTTTAGATGATGTCATCGCACATAAAATCGAAGGATAACCAAAACTTTGTTGGTTAAGACTAGCTAATAGTGTTAGCCAAACTTTAACCTCTCTGATTCCTTGTCTTAAATCCATTGATAAGGAATCGGAGATGACTCAAATCAATCTAGCTACACTCCAAACATTACTTCCAGAAGCAAAATTTCAAAATTCCGAAACAATAAAGAATGTAAACTTTACTGGTCTTACTTCCTTAACACTTGCTGGTCCTACTGACATATCTTTCGTTGCTTCCAAAACTTTCGTAAATGAAGCAAAAGCATCAAAAGCATCTTTACTTGTTGTATCATCTGAAACTGCTGAGTCTCTTAGCGACAAGACAATCGTTGTTGTTCCGAAAGTGGAACTTGCCACAGCAAAAATCATTCGGTTATTCTTTCCAGAAAAACAACCTTCAGGAAAACGAAGCTCACAAATCGCAATTGATCCAAGTGTAAAAATTGGTGCTAATACAGATATCGGACATTTTGTAACCATTGGAAAAGACAGTGTGATCGGAAACGACTGCATCATTGAAGACGGTGTCAAAATTGGAGATCGTGTTCAAATTGGTGATGGTGCAAGGATTGGAAAAAATTGTGTCTTCTTTGATGATACCATTGTTGGAAAACGATTCATTGTATTTGGAAATTCCACTTTTGGTGGGGATGGATTTGGTTTTGTTTTTGCAGAAGGAAAACACAATAAAATTCCACAAGTGGGACGTGTGGTCATTGGTGATGATGTAGAAGTCGGAAGTAATTGTACCATCGATAGAGGTGCACTAGCTGATACTACGATTGGAAACGGATGTAAGTTTGATAATATGGTTCACATTGCACACAACTGTAAGGTGGGAGATCATGTAATCATCGCTGGCCAATCAGGTCTTGCTGGTAGTGTCACTTTAGGAAACCATGTGATCATTGGCGGAGCATGTGCCATTAGTGACCACATAACTCTTGTGGAAGGAACCATCATCGCTGGTGGATCAAGCTTACGAACTTCTCCAAAAACAAAAGATGTGTATGTGGGTTGGGATTTAGGACTTACCTTCCCAGAGTTCCAAAAATACCGCGTGAATATCAAAAACATTGTGAACCTAAACAAATGGCTCAAACGAATTGAGAACATTGAAAAAAAAGTGGGAATCGAAGCAAAAGAATCCTAAACTTTGCCCAATCGTTTCTAGTAAAAACATCACAGCTTACGTTGTAGGCTGTGAAATAACTGGAGAAGTTCTCTCACAAACCTACTGAATCTATGTACAATTGAATGCGATTTTCGATATCGACCAAGATAGAACCTTCGGGAAAGGGAACTGAATTTCCTTCTGGATCCGTCCAATCAAATGTATCCCCCTCTTTTTTTCGTAAACTCAAATAAAAAATAGGAGCAGGACTTTTTCTTTTTCCATCTAACTCACCTAATCGTAGTGTTACGGAACCCATATCAGATACCACCCACTCAAAACCATGGCCTTTCCATTCCATAGTCCATCGGATCGGAAATTCAAATTCAGTTTTTGAAACATGTTGTTTCTCTAAATTGTCATGGGGAAACTTCGTAAGTAACCATTCGTATGCTTGGATCGATTTTTCTTTTAAAATAGGTAAATCCTGGATCTGGATCGAATTCATTTTTTAGTCTCTCAATTTGGATTTTTGTAACTCTTGTTTTGCCAAATCCCAATACGTGTCAAGTTCCTCTAACGTATGGTCTTTTACAGTTTTACCTGTTTGTTCGACAAGCCCTTCTAAAGTACGAAACCTAGACTCAAATTTTTCATTCGCACGGCGAAGGCAAATTTCAGGATCGATGGAGAGTTTTCGAGATAAGTTCACGAGTAAAAAAAATAAATCGCCCAATTCATCTTCAATGTGGGCATCATATTTTAATTTTTTAGAATGGAGAGATCCTTGTTTTTGGAGTTCCACATCTAATTCCCCAATTTCTTCTTGGAATTTTTGAAACACTCCTGAAACTGTTGGCCAATCAAACCCATGTTTGGTGACCTTTGATTGGATTTTTTCTGATCGTTGGATGGCAGGGAGTGCTTTTGGAATTCCTGCAAGGATACTTGTATCGGAACTATCGATTCCTTTTTTCTCTTTTTCCTTCTGCTTTAATTGGTCCCATTGGGTGAGAACTTCTTCGCCCGAACCAATTCCTTGTTTGTTTCCATAGACATGAGGGTGGCGATACACCAATTTTTGAAAGACATCATTTGCAACATCATCAAAAGAAAATGCCCCTCGTTCCTTTGCGAGTTGGCTATGGAAGGTGATTTGGAAAAGTAAGTCTCCTAATTCCTCTCGTAAATGGGTATCATCACCGCGTTCAATGGTATCTACCACTTCATAAGTTTCTTCAAGTAAATGAGGGATGACAGACATGTGGGTTTGTTCTTTGTCCCAAGGACATCCTTCGGGGCTACGAAGGTCACTGGTTAGTTTGAGTAGGTTTTGGATCGGTGAATCAAAATTGGGAGGGTTCACTCTTTGTATTTTTTCCCGATCTACTAAGGAAGCAAACGCAAATTTTATCTTGCGAAAGCCCCCCCCCTTTACGAGTCTATCCCTATGTTCCAATCTCGAGTTTCTGTTGCCATCCTGATGGTGATTGCCACTGTCCTAAGTCGTATTTTACCGCACCCTCCCAATTTTACGCCTGTTTTGGCTGTTTCTCTCTTTTCTGGTGCTTATTTGACTGACAGAAAGTTAGCCCTAGTGGTTCCCATCCTTGCGATGTTAGTATCTGATTTATACCTTGGATTCCATGACCTAATGCCAGTTGTTTATGGTTTTATGGTTCTTTCCGTTCTTTTTGGAAAACAAATCAAAACTTCCGTTTCAAAAGCATTTGGTTATACTTTGATTGGTTCCGTTGTTTTCTTTGTTGTGACAAACTTTGCTGTATGGGCAACAAGTGGAATGTATAGTTTGAATGTTTCTGGTCTCAGAGAATGTTTTGTAATGGCGATTCCATTTTTCCAAAACTCAATTTTAGGTGATTTCGTGTATTCGGGAATTCTATTCGGAGCAATGGCTCTTCTCAATCGCACAGTTTTCCAAACAGCAAAACAAACAGCTTAGTTTTTTTTAAACTCTTCCAAGATTCGGTGGACACGGTCCTTTGGTCCATCTGCCGAATTCTGAACTTTTTCCACTAATTTTAATCTCCCTACAAGACCCATTCGATTTGCAATTTGTATCCCAAGCCCAGGTCGTGCATTCATTTCTAATAATAATGGTCCTCTTGTTTCATCGAGTACGATATCCACACCCAAATATCCAAGTCCTGACAGATCATAACACCTCGACGACATCTCTAAGATTGAAAACCAATGAGGGATGACACGCCCACTTAATACCTGTTTTGTGTCTGGATGGATTTCAATGAGTTTGTCATTGCAAACTGAATGTGTTAGAGTTCCATTTGATAGGTTTACACCGACACCCAATGCACCTTGGTGTAAGTTTGCTCTACCACCTGATTCCTTTGTTGGCAAACGTAACATGGCCATAACAGGATAACCCAAATATACAATGACTCGTATATCAGGAATCCCACGAAATGAAATCTCTTGGAAGAATGGATGGCATTCCAAACGTTCTTGTAATATGCAAGTATCTGAATTTCCATCAAGGGAATACAAACCAGATAAAATTCCTGAGATATGGTGGTTTAATTCCTTTTCTTGTAAAAACTTTCCATCTGATTTCTGGTATAAAATTTTCCCGTGTTCCGATGTTTCAGAAGAAGTGATGACTAAAATGCCATTTCCCATCCCACCATTTGCTGGTTTGACCACAAATCCAGGATGGTCTTTGACTAAGTCTTTTGTCTTTTGGATTCCACCAAAAGTATCAATGACACCATAATGCTTGGGCATGGGAACGTGAAACTGCCTCGTGAGTTCTGCAGTTTTCCATTTGTCGTCAACGAGTGGATAAAACTCACGTGGATTGTTTGGTAAAATATATTCGCCGATCCTTCGATTGATTCCAAGAATTCCTGCTGATTCAAATTTTTGGAAAATGGAAATCACGATTTAAAAATTTCCTTAAATCGAAGGAGTTCGGAAATACGATACCCTTTATACAAACCTAGTAAAATTTGAATCGCAATGACAATGAGTAGTAACTCTGGATGTGTAAAAAATATTATCTGCAAGGAACCAAAGAAAAATATCATATAACTGATGAGAGCGATAACCAAGGTTCCAAACAAAGTAACCAAAGTATTCATCACTCCTTCTTCAATGATCATAATCGAAAATCTTTCAACAAATATTGTAGTGATCACTATCGGAAATAAGGTAACGCTCATTTGGTTAAAAATAGAAATCTCTTCATTGATGATGGAAAAAAGTATCAAAGTGAGAACAGTAATAGTGAGTAATATAGACAATCTAGGTACGGCAAGTAAGTAAAACTTGTCGAGGGCAAACCTTTCAAAAAAACCAAGGGCAATCATCAAAAGAAAAAAACCAATCCCAAACCATAGATTGGTTTCATAAAAAAACATAGCAAGTAAGATAGGAGTAAAAATTCCAAATGTAGGAATCCCAATCATATTCCTTGCAGTGGACAACACAAGTGCTCCAATTGGAATTAATATCACCAAACGAAACAAATTTTGCAAAGGTGTTGGTAAACTATAAAGAGAGTAATATCGCAAAAAACTATTGCTAGAGGCAATCTCTTCACTATATTCTTTAAAATTATATCGATTTACATTTGATTTGGTAATATAGGCCGTATAACGAAACGTTATGGGATCTTCGCCTAAATTCCTTTTTTCTTCCATTGATTTCCAAAGAGGTAGATAACCAGTTACTGAACCTGCAAATATACTTTTATAAGTTGATACAAAATACCATTTCCCATGGAACCTAACTTCATTCCAAAATGTGATTTTGTTTTTGTTATCTTTTTCGGTTTGTTTATTCAAATCAAAACCTGCAACAGTGCGAGCTTGAATCCCTCTCATTCGGCAAAGTAACGAAAAAAGTAAGGCTTGGTTATAAGCATTTCCACTATTCAACCGAATGGTCTCAGATAACGAGATGTCTTTATAAGAATTGATAATTTCTTCTGAGATAAAATAATAAATTTGTTTTGCGGAGGCAACGTTATCTTTATCATACGGATGAATTTGTTCATATAGTTTTTTTGCTAATGCCAGTTCATCGGTGGAAAATTGTTTTAACGAAAGATAATAAGGTTCTTTTGTTACTGTTTTTCTAGAAGGCGTTTGAATTTCAGGTTCTGGATCTTTGTTCTCGTAGGGCAACATTTTGATTTTTGCATAATAACCTATGGGGGAATTCCAATCTTCCCCTTCCCAGATTCCCAAATGACCATACTGTTTTTTTTGTACGCGAAAATCCAAATCATCGGTTTTGAGATTCGATTTTAATACTTTTGCTTGTATAAATTGTTTTGGGATAGGGAATACAACTTCAGAGATGGCAACATTTTCCTTAGGAGAAATAACTAATTGTAAATTGACAGTATCATCAACGGCTACCGGTAAAAGAGATAACTCAGCAACATTTAACTTATACAGAATAGAAAGGATAGGTAGGATAATCAGAATAACAATTGTGATATAGGTTTTACGATCCAAGTTAATCCCCTAATTGATGTGATAAAGACACATCCACTAAAAATTTACCGCGTAAAAAATTCCTACCGATCAAAATCGGATAATTTAGATTTGTGCGATCATTTAAATTGATCATGGTTTCTTCTTTGTATTTTCCAATTTTTATGACTTCACTAATCATGATCCGTTTTTCAGATACACCAGAAGTGCTAGTTACCTTTGCTTCCTTTACAAACTTACTTTTTAATCGAATTGGTTTTTCATTTACAAATGTATCAAACAAAATGAATGTTTCACCATTCTCTACAACTCTTTCAATATTCACAGCATTGATGGAACAAGAAAGAGCACCTGTATCAATTCTTGCTCTAAGTTTCAATTTCCAGTTAGGAAACTCGACCCATTCTACTCGCCCTACAATTGGTTTTAAATATTGGGGAGGAATCACAATTGGTTTTACATGTTGGTCTGGTTTTTTTTCAACCACCTGACCTGAGCCAAAACAATTCAAAAAGAAAATTATTACAAAATAAATACAAATCAGACAAGAATTAGATGTGAATTTTAGAATTTTATGATGACAGGATTTTTTAGAAATACTCATACTGCTTTCGATTTTTTATTTTTATTTTTCACTTCATTTTGATAGGCATTAAATAAATCAATATATCGTAAATAACCTAGACATCTATTTTCTTCAACTATAGCAAGTTTGTCGACATCATATTCCAACAAGATCCGAAGTGCTTTCCCCAATGTATCTTTTTGACACACTGGAGGCACATCTTGTACAATTTCTGCGCAAGTGATTAAATTTTTAAGCTCTGCTTCATATTCTGGGAGGATTCTATTCTTCCTGAGTGAGACAATTCCCTTATATTCCTCATTGGATCCTATTAGTATAAAATCACTGGCTTGGATACCAGGTGCATTGGATTGTAATTGAGTTAAGGATAGATGTTCCGAAACCATCGCATACTTTCTGAATTCCGTAAAATGATCCTGAATGCGAATTCGATCCATAATATCTTGGTTCATATCCCAATGGTGAGAAGGAGATAAAAATCTGTTTTTAATTTGATTCCGATAAATAGAAATTTTATGTGATAAAACCACTGCAATCATTGCGACAATCATAAGTGCAGGTAGTAATGCATAACTTCCAATCATATCACATACCATGATCATTCCGGCAATGGGAGCTCTTGCAACACCTGCAAAAAATGAACCCATTCCAACGAGTAAAAATGGGAAAACGATGATATTGAGTTCAGGAAATAATACATTTGCCATTGTCCCCACAAAAGCACCTAACATACCACCTATGGCAAAAGAAGGCCCAAGTAATCCTCCTGAACTTCCTGATCCTACAGTTAAGGAAGTGGAAAAAACCTTAAAGATGGCAACCGCGAGTAAGAAAAACGGTCCTGAAAAACCGAAACTTGTTGAAGTTAACACTTCTCCATTGATCATCCTTTGGATGAGTCCAAATCCGGAACCTAACACTTCTGGGAATAATAAAGCAATACATCCGACAATAAGTCCACCAAACGCAGGTTTTAAAAAATTTGGTAAAGGGAGTTTGGAAAATATATCCTGTACCCAATGGTATACCTTAACAAAAAAATAACCCACTACATAACACAAAAGTCCAAGGACAATGTAGAGGGGAATATGACGGTAATCATTTAAACTATATTCTTTAACAGAAAAGATTGAACCACTTCCCGCAATACTCGTGTATGTAAGATAAGCTGTTACGGACGACAAAATGCAAGGTACAAGTGAATCACTTTCGATATCTTCCTGGTAAACCATCTCAACAGCTGTGATGGCACCGCCTAACGGGGCACGAAAGATTGCTCCAAGTCCACCAGCCGTTCCAGCTAACATCAATGTTCGCCTTGCTCTGGCACCTGCTCCCAAAAAGTTAGCTAAACTCGATCCAAAACCTGCCCCAATCTGAGCAGTTGGTCCTTCTTTCCCCCCTGAACCACCTGAGCCTAACGTGAGTATGGTGGCTAGTGCTTTATAAAAAGGAACTTTGGTGCTAATTTTTCCCTCATTAAAATGAAAAGCATGGATGAGTGAATCTGTCCCTCCCCCTTGTGCCTCTTGGCAGAAAAAACTGGTTATGATTCCAACAAGGAGGCCACCAATGGCAGGCAAAAAAAGAATCCAAAGAAGGGAAAGTTCCCCTACTTTGTCGACGGAGTGGAAATGCAAATCTCCGGCAGGTGTCCCTGGGTCATAGCCAATCAAATTGCCAAAGGTAAATGATTCTGTCCAAGTGAGTGCCCAATTGAATCCATAGGCCCCAAAACCGGAAAATAAGCCTATGAGCAGGGAATAGACATAAATCGAACGTGGTCCCTGGATCGAAAACACAGAACTTAGACCGATGGGAAACCTCATATGCCAACCTTAGAATTTCCGTCAATTTTCCCAAGGAAATTCTGAATCCTCTTGACCCAATTCGGAATTCCTGGGACGATTGGATGGTATGCTCCGACTGATTTCAATTCTATTGGTTCTTGTTCCTTTTTTTTGGGGATGCCTCAAAAATGATAATAATGCAGCTCTCAGCATCTTAGATGATAGTACTCCTGCTTTATACCCATTCAATGGAGAAGTAGATACGAGTGTAACAACAAGCTGTGGACAAGCATCTCCCGCCACTTCAACAACAGGTACTACAACGGGGACAACACCAGGCTCTACTGGTACAACCGGAACAAGTACGAATAACACTCGTTTCTCTGTGATTTCACAGTTAATTTTTAAAACCAAAGAAACTTTAAATATCAGATTTCAATACGACAGTACTCAAATCCAAGGCAACATTGACCCTCAACAAGGATTTATCCTAGCGGGTGGATTATTTGGAAAAACAGTCCAAGGCACACAAGGGACAGTGAAGTGGTTTAACCAAGGGATCAACATCGATACCTCTATTCAAAACTCACAACAGATATCTTTTTTTAATATTGAAATTCGTCTCAATGGAACTTATTCTACAACAACAACAAACTCAGCTACCATTCTACTCCAATGTTTTACAACTGACGGTGTAAACTGTACTTCTGTAACAACGACTTCCAGATGTTTTACTTCTGATAACAAAACTTGTATCGTACAAAACACAAGTGGAGATGCAAAATCAGTGATCATATCAGGAACTATTAAATGTAACGCACCTAATATCGTTCCACAGTAAATTAACTTCACTCTGGTTTGTTTCGTTTTGTTCTAAGTTTTTTATGTTTTCCCTTTCTTCTTTTTGCAGAAGGGGAACCTCATTTGATCCATCTTGGAACCAATCCCAATTCTCTATCCATCAATTATAACCAAACTCAATCCATTTATTACTTTGGATTCACCAAAGAAAGCCATTATTATGAAATCCAATTGGAAGAAGATCCAACACGTTACATTCATTTTGAAAATGGCATGTTATCTGAGATTGATTGTGAGATTTACCAAAATAACAAAAAAATAAAAGAATTCCAAACAGGTTTATTTCGAAAAAAACTTCCAGAAGTTTCGTATACGGGAGGATTTTTATTCCCAGCGAAAGAAGAAGGATTATATCGATTTCGGATCCAATCAGATGATACCCATAGAATCAATTTTCATATTCGAAAAGAATCAGATTTATTTCAATATACAAAGTCTTTATCCTTATGGCAAGGACTCTACCTTGGACTTTGTATCCTATTATGTTTATTCACTGCAGCGCAGTATGTATTACTCAGAGAAAAAATCTCACTCCTATTGACATTTGCAATATCAACAATTCTATTCACGAATGTTTTGCGATCTGGGTTGTTTTATGAATATGGATTCAGTAATTTGGAATGGTTTTTTCGTTATGTTCCAGGACTATTGTCTTTAAGTCCAATTGGTTTTGTTTTATTCCTAAGAGAGTTTTTACATATAAAAAAGGAACATCCAAATTTTGATAAATATGTAAAACTTTATCTTTATTTAATGTTGGCTTCTATCATTTTAGCAATCATAGACCTTCAACTCTATTTTCGGTTTATTTACACCAACAGTTTTATGTTATCGACTACAACTTTTGGTTATTCGATATACTGCTTGATCAAAAAAAAGGAACATGCCAATGTTCTATTTTTTGCCTTCCTCATAAGACAAATTAGCACAATACTTCTAATTTTCACTAACACTGGTTATCTTCCTTCTTTCCCTTTTTTAAGTTCCGCAAATGAAATTGGTGCCGCAATTCAAATGACTATCTTTACGATTGTTATTTCAAAGTTTCAAATACAAACCAGGATCATCAAAGAACAAACAGTAACAAAAGTAAACGAAGAACTGGAGTTTATGGTTTCTGAAAGAACAAAAGAACTCCAATTTCAAAAAGAAAAATTAGAATCTACTATCTTACAATTAAGCCAAACCGAAAACCAACTAGCACTATCTGAAAAAATGACTGAACTCGGAAAACTAGTAGCAGGGGTTGCCCACGAAATTAATAACCCGCTGAGTGCCATCAAAGCCTCAATCGAAACCTTAATGGAATCCAAACAAAACGAAACAAGCCAACTCGGCTCCAAGGAAAACATTTTTGATAGTCTATCGACACCAGAAATCAATACTTTAAAACAACTTTTCCGATACCAATCCGACTTTGGATTATTAGCTAGTTATACGGAACGTAAGGAAAAAAAATCTGATCTCAAAAAAACACTAAAAGATAATGATTTAGATTACGACGAAGCAACTTTAGAAAAGTTTTTGGATGTCGGGATCACAAAACTTGAAGAAGACCAAATTTTATTATTAAAAAAAGGAAAAGAAAAACTTACCGATTTAATTTTAGATGAAAAAAACTTTCGACTCCATTTATCAATCATTCAGATTGCAGTTGACCGTTCTTCAAAAATCATTCTAGCTCTTAAAAACTTTTCAAGAATCACCCATTCAGAACATAGAAAAATTTTCACTCTACTCGAAAACATTGAAACAGTGATTACGATTTACCAATACAGAATGAGAAGTAAGGTTTCCTTAAAAAAAATATTTTTAACAGATGCAACTTTACTTGGATGGCCCGAGGACCTAATGCGTGTTTGGACAAACTTAATATTAAATGCATTGGAAGCCATGAAACAAAAAGGCAATCTTACCATTAGTTCTGAAAAAAATGGAAAGTATGTAGAAGTGAAAGTCATCGACAATGGACCTGGGATACCAATCGAAATTCAAAAAAAAATCTTTGAACCGTTTTTTACCACGAAACAACAAGGGGAAGGAACAGGTATGGGTCTCGGAATCACTAAATCCATCATTGAAAAACATAATGGATCCATTTCCTTAGAATCAGAGCCAGGCAGAACATGTTTTTCCATATCACTACCTGTGATCGAACTGATTGATCCGAATGAAACAGAATGAAATTTTATTTAAGTTAGTCGATTTAGCTGTTCGATGAAAAGTTCCCTTTCTTCTGTTTTAGGGAATTGATTTAAAAAGAGTAATAAGTCATTTTTTTCCGATTCCAATTCTTTATGAAGAATGTTTGGAATATTTTTTGATTTCATTAAGTTTAAGATGATTTTCTCATCATTTTCATCTCGAAATTCTTTTTGGAACATTCGATTCAATTTAGATTTTTCAATCATACTAAGTTTTGATCGTAATAACAAAACTGGATATGTAAATAATCCGTTTTTAAAGTCTTTTAAGAACTCTTTTCCACTTGTTTTTGAATCTTCAAAATAATCGAGACAATCATCTTTTTTCTGGAATAATTTTCCCAATCTAACACCAAATTGGCGAAACTGCTTTCTCTCTGATTTTGATTTGTTTGCTAAAATAGCAGCAGATTCTGTGCAAACACCAAACAAAGAAGCTGTTTTTCCATAAATGATTTGGTCATAAATCTTAAGAGTGATTTTAGGATTTTTTTCCCATTCCATTTGCAAAAGTTCACTCACTGATAAATCACGAAGCACTTGGGAAAAAATTTCCATGAGTTCTGAATTTCCAAGGGAATTGAGTCGGCTGATTCCACATGCCAATAAATAATCGCCTGCAAGGATGGCTGTTTTGTTTCCGAAACTTGCGCCAATCGTAGGTTTCCCCCGCCGGATTGGGGCATTATCAACAACATCATCATGTAGTAAGCTGGCAGCATGGATGAGTTCAGCTACACTTCCCACATCCAACCAACTAACATCCTTTACTTCCAAAAATTGGCAAAAAAGATAATGTGCAAAAGGTCGAATCCTTTTCCCACCAGAAGTGATTACTTGTTTTTTTATTTTTTTGAGGATAGGAATGTCTTCGTAAATGATACTATCTAAATTTTTATCAAATTTTGATAGTACAGATTGGATATTGAATTTAGACTTCATCCGTTATTCAACATGTGTGGATCGACTTTCAAGAATCTGAAGATGATCCTTAATTGTATTTTCCATTTCTTTGGTCTGATTGTCTCTATAAATGTGGAGTAAATTTCGGCACATACGTTTGATCATCGAAAGTGTAGATGCCTTTGTGAAATATTTTGGTGAATTGGAATATCCATTTGCTTCCAAAAATTTCTCACAGGTAAATTTATCTAATAAAACCCCACCATGAAAGGGATCGATGTATGTGAAATATCCATCTGATTCGTATTGCAAAAGAAAATGTAATGGTAAATTGGTGCCGTATAAAGGCAAACCTAGACGTTGGGCAACTAGAAGGTATACAACAGACAATGAAATTGGAATTCCCAAACGACTTTTGATTACTTGGAATAAATAGGAATTTCCTGGATCATTATAATTTTGGATATTTCCAACAAAACCTTCTTCTTGGAACATCACCTGGCAAAGGATTTGTACTTTGAGTTCGTCTGTTAAATAACCTGAATGATCATCATACAACTCAGAAATACGAAGTGCAATTCGATCTAATTCATGTTTGATTTCCGCATAATTTTGATCAGGAAAACCAATACTAGAAAGTTGAACAACCATCTCTTCTAAATCTTTATAATGATTTGTATTCCCACGTAACGTGAGTTTGAAGAAAGAATGCCTTAATCGATGGCGCAAAATTTCTGATTTTAGATTTCTAGCTTGGACACGAAGATAAGGATCTTTCACTTCATCCAAGGCAGATTCCAATTGAATTTGCCAAGGAATACGCGAAGCTATCAGTTTTAAGATAAAACGTTTTTTTTCTGCAGGAGCTACTTCCCAATCATACAATAAACGAGTGATATCATCCGGGTAAAAATCAGGAAAGGAGTTTTGTCCCATGCAAAAACTATCTTGATTAAAATGAAAAAGTCAATCGAAACAAAAAGTTTAAGCTAATTCTGCAAGAGCTTGTGCTTCTTGTTCTTTATTTGGTGGAGTACCATGCCACTTAGGATTGTTTTCCATATAAGAAACACCTTTACCTAAAATGGTTCTAAAGACAATGAGTGTTGGTCCACCAGTATGTTGTTTCGCTTTTGCAAATGCAGAGAAAATTTCTTCCATATTATGTCCGTCTGCATTGATCACATTCCAACCAAACATCTCAAATTTTTTATCCAATGGTTCTAACTTCATTACTTCTTCTGTGTTACCATCAATTTGAATGTAGTTACGATCCATAAACGCAATGAGGTTATCTGTTTTAAAATGAACTGCAGATTGGGCTGCTTCCCAAGTCATTCCTTCACCACATTCACCATCAGATATACATGTATAAATTTTATATGTCTCTTTCTTTAACTTTGCACCAAGTGCAAGCCCAACGGAAACGGAAAGACCTTGTCCAAGGGAACCAGAACTAGATTCAATTCCCTTCATATAACGAGTAGAAGGGTGTCCTTGTAAATAAGAGTTGATATTTCGGAATGTCAAAAGGTCTTCCACTGGGAAATAACCAGAAAGTCCCATGGCAGCATAACGAACGGCACAAACGTGTCCATTGGATAAAATCAAACGGTCTCGTTCTGACCATTCTGGATTTTTGGGGTCATGGTTGAGTATTGAAGTATAAAGGGCAGCGTAGATATCAGCAAGTCCAAGTGGTCCACCTGGGTGACCAGAATTAGCTGCCGTAACCATTTTGATTACTTGGATTCGGATATCATTTGCAAATTTCTTTGCGACTTCAATTTTTTCCATGAACATTCCTTAAAGCGGTTTTGATTGAAATAAAAACAGACCGGAGATATAAACAATCGTGTACAAAGGCAAAAAGATGTAATGCAATTTTACATGCAAATTTCGTTTTCTTTTCCATCCAGTGTAACCCATGACAAGCATCAAAACAAGGCTGATGGCCGCAAAAAAACGATGGGTATGAATGACAAAATCAGGTGCTGTTGGATAAATCTGAAACTCAGATATACCACCTAACAAATATTTAATACATAATAAATAAACGGCAGCTATTAAATTTGAGCCAATCCCAATCAAATTTGCGATTCGATGTTTTGTAATGTCAACTTTCCTAAAAAAATAACCAGTATAAAATCCCAAAACGGATAGTGTCATTAAAGAATTCACAAAAAACAGTGCCATCTAGGGTCATTCTGTGAGAATCCATCACCACTCAAAGAATTTTTATTTGACCTTAACGGCTTTTCACAAAAATTGGATATGCATGCCGCCTTAGCTCAGTGGTAGAGCAGCTGTTTTGTAAACAGCCGGTCGGAGGTTCAAATCCCTCAGGCGGCTCCATGCAACTTCTTCGGGTAGGTACTCAAGTGGCCAACGAGGGCAGACTGTAAATCTGCTGGTTTTACCTTCGAAGGTTCGAATCCTTCCCTGCCCAATCAAGTCTCTATTACCACAAATCAATTTCCCAACTAACAACTAATTGAAGGATTCGAATTGAGGAGATCGTCTGCGACCCCGCGAAGCTTTCACAAAAAGCTGAGGCGAAGTTGTTTGTCGTTAGACAAACAAGGGGGGATGGAGCAGTTTCCGCACGATGCGGAAAAGATCGACGACGGGCCCACGCAAACGGAGCCAGGATGGCGGAGTGAAGGGTGGGCGAACCTTCCCTGCCCAATCAAGTCTCTATTACCACAAATCAATTTCCCAACTAACAACTAATTGAAGGATTCGAATTGAGGAGATCGTCTAAGGCTCCGCGAAGCTTTCGCAAAAAGTTGACCCTTAAGGGATCACCCAACTCGAAATTTTCGTTCGGTAAAAGTAATAAGCTCCATCCTTTTTCTTTTGCAACTGAACTCCAAATTGGCCTCGTTTGGAACGAACCAGAGAAACAAAAACCAAAGGGTCCACACCTTCCCAAACAACGGTAGGGAAAACTTGTTTGCCCATGGAATCATAAAATGCCCACTGCGTTTCAGTTGGGTCTGTTATCTCTTCTGTAAAAAAAGATTCCAATACTACTTCTCCCTCAAGAACAGAAAAACAATTCAATTGGTTTCCCATTGGATTTCTTCCATACACTTGGATGGGATTTTGTTTACAGAAACGTAACTGGCTCCTAACGTTTGTTTGGAATTCTAATTTTAGAATTTCGTCAGGAGTGACAAGGAAATTAGACAATATAGGTAGGGTTGTGAAAAGAAGAATGCATATGATGCCGATCAGAAGAAATTTATCTTTCAATTGGTTCATAAACTATCCTTGGGATACAACACATTTAAAAACTCGTTCCCTTCACGTTCAGCAAGGATTCGAATACTAGCAAAAATAGGTCGTGTTGATTGTGTACCATTCGGAGAACAATGATAATGAAGGAGAGTTTCGATCTCATCAAATGGAGATACAAAAAATTTAAATGTAGAGCACATCTCTTTTGTTTTTCCTTGTAACACTAGAGATTTACTCGCTTCTAAATCAGCTCTAGGTTTTGCAAAAAAACTACCACTCATTCGAAAATAACGAGCAGATAACTCGTGTTCATTGGATTGGCGATAATGGACTCCCATTAAATACAATATATCCGATTTTTCTTGGTCTGTTCGTTCTTTGTCAGAATCAGTTAAAACTTTTTTTAAGAATTCTTTTCCCTGTTCTGTATCTAATTTTAATTCAGATATCCCGATGAATAATGGAGTCAGGAACATACTAGGATTTTCTTCGTAAAGAGATAAAATCACTTTGTATTGTTTGCGTTTTAATAAGAGTATGGAGGAAAATTCATATAATTTTGGCAAATTTCGTTGTCTCAAATGCTCTCGCAATTCACTAGAATTCTCTCCATTTGCCTTTGTAGCGAATACATATGTGGAAGATAATTCGGAAACATTGATTGGTTTATAAATTTCAGCAAGTTGGTTCCAAATCCATGACCGATCCTTTGATGGAATATGCGAGGGGAAACGACTTCCCAAAAATAAAGCATCTAATAATTTTGAATGTTTTTTATACAGAAAGAATAAACGAGAAACAACTGCTTTCTGTAATTTACCACTAGGTTTTTGGCTGAGTGCTTTTTCATATAATGGAATCGCAAACAAAGTATTTGTTTGTTCCATTTCATATGCTTCTTCGTATGAACCATTTGCGAAAAGGGGAAATAATATCCCAGATACTGAATAACTACCAACATACAATACAAAGGCGAATATTAAACTTTGAAATTTCAACAATTGGTACAATTAATACAATCCTTTCATTAAATCCTTATGATCCGAGGAAGTAGATTTATGATCTTCCGTACACGGGCCTTCCGGTGGATAATCAGATAAATACAATTCTTGTGTACTCGGACAAGTTGGTGATGCTTGTTTTCCCGATAATGTACAAATTTTGTAAGGTTTTGCATAGACTGGCAAACTAAATTGTGTTTTTGGTAAGATACTTTTTTTATCGATTGTGGCAAGAATCTCACCCCAAAGAGGAGCGGCCACTGCCCCACCAAGACCACTTGGACCCATTCCAAATTTTGGATTGTCATAACCAACCCAAACCGCAAGAGATAAATCTGGTCTTGCACCAACAAACCATGCATCTTTATAATCATTTGTGGTTCCAGTTTTACCAATTAGATCTCCCGTATAACCACCGTTTCGTACGCCACTTGCCCTACCACTATCCCGTAATAATGAAATCATTACTTCAGCAGTATCAGGCCGAATCACCTGCCTCTCTTCAGGCAATTTTAATTTAAACTCATCACTTCCTCCTACTTCGTAGAGGACATTGCCTTTTGAATTTTTGATCCTTTGGATTAAGTAAGGTCGTTTGATAGTACCTTGGTTCACAAAACTAGTAAACGCAGAAGCCATCTCTAAAGGTGAAATCTCAAGTGTACCAAGAGCCAATGAAAGATCCCCGCGAAATCTATTTTTTTTCTCTGTTTCGTTGGGAAAAAAGAATTTAGTAAAATACTTTTCTATCCCAGAACTACCTAGTCTTTCTGCTACTTGTACTGCAGCTGTATTTTTGGATTTAACAAGAGCCGTTCGTAGTGAAATTTCTCCATCAAAACTTCCACCTAAATTTTCAGGAGCCCATTCTTTTCCTCCACCCCCTCGGTAGTACAAAGGTGCATCTAAGATTCTCATTCCGGAATGAATGGAACCAGAATCAATGGCAGAAGCATATAACACTGCTTTAATGGAACTACCAGTTTGCCTTCGCATCTGGGTAACTCGATTAAACTGGTTCGAAGAATTAAACTCATCACCACCATGTAAAAATAAAACCTGTCCAGTGTTAGGTTGTATTCCGACTATTGCTGCTTGGATAACTGATTGGTCCTTATCTCCATCTAAATGATCAGGATTCCATACCATCTCATTCAAAAGTGATATCTCTTCCAACTTTTGGCGAAATGCAAGGTCGAGAGGTGATTCTGGTTTTAGACGTACTCGTCTCTTCTGAATTTTTCCAGAACGTTTGTTTTTGGCTAAGTATTCCCTTACAATGGGACCAATCAATTCTTGGGCATTCCGATCGAGTGTTGTTTCAACCGTATATCCGCCACTTTCATATATGTTTTTTTCCCCTTCAATCGAAGACAAAATGGCACGCACATGTTCAGTCACATACGGAGCAATGTCATGACGAGAGCCAAATACAGTTTCATTCGGAGACCTAGTGGATAAATTATGATAAAAACTAACAAACTTATCTCGGTCCAAATTGGGATAAATGCCACGATTCCTAAACATATTCAAAATGGCTCTAACTCGCGTATATGAATCTTCAGGATTTTTTAATGGTGAATACTTATTAGGTGCTGATGGAAGGGAAGCAAGTAAAACCATTTCCTCTTTCGATAATTCCATCGGATTTTTTTGGAAATAAAACTTGATTCCTTCTCCAAATCCAAAAGCACCATGGCCTAAATAAACATGGTTCATATAGGTTTCGAGAATTTGTTCTTTTGTTAAGACAGATTCCAAGGCAATCGCAAGCTGTGCTTCTCTCCACTTACGATTCAGACTTTTACGTCTGTCATCTAAAATGATCCTTGCTAACTGTTGGGTGATGGTAGATGCACCTTGTTTATAACTTAGATTGATAATGTTTTTAAAAAAGGCTCGTAAGATGGCGGAATAATCAATCCCACCATGGAAAAAAAACTTTTGATCTTCTATATTTAATAATATAGAAATCATATCTTCTGGATAATCTTGTAAACTTAGAGTAGAAGTACGTTTTTGGAAAATTTCACTGACAACTTGTCCATTTCGATCCAAGATTTTTGTTGGAATATTTTTGGACAAAGTTTCCAAATACATGGGAACTTCTTTTTTGGTCGCAAGTACACCTGCCACAAAATAAGAAAAACTAACAATGAATAAAAATAGAAGGATCGATGTGATCGTAAAGGCTACACGTAAATAAGAAAACGAAGACGGATTTTTTCGAGTGTTATTGTTTCTTCGAGACAATCGTAAAGGATTGGTATTAAATTTTACGTTTTCTTTTTTTGGTTCTTTTTCCCAAACCACTCTCTTTTCAAAAAATGGTTTTGGTTTTCCACTCGAAGTTTTTGAGGATGAAGACTCTTTAATTGAATCTGTGATACTAGGAACTGGAATTTTAAAACTTTGGTACGATTGTTTCAGATCTTCTTTTGGACTGGGAAGGATTTGAACAATTTCAAATCGATAATCGACAAAATTTAATACAACTTTTTCTGCACAATGAGCACACGTTAGCTGGAACTTTCCTTCTTTTGGAATGGGTTCCGGCAAACGAGATGCTTTTTGGCAATGAGGACAAAGGTATTTGGGAGAAAGTGCCGACATAGGTTCTCCCTATTCTTATCGGTCGTTTGTTAAAATTACAAAATCAGCGATTTTCACAAAATCTGATTCCTCTTCCCTTCCCTTGGGAAACCCGGATAAAACCAACACAGAATGGCCCATTTCTCGTAACCTAGACACAACTCCACCATTTCGATCGGAATGAAAACGTCCGTTCAAATGGACCACTTTTTTACCAGATTTATGGATTTCGGAGGAAATGGCCTCCGCCATGCCCTGGTCCCAAGTGGCTTGGCCTAGTATCATAAATTGGAGATTGGTTTTATGTTGGTTTGAATGTTCAATACCTCCAAAAAGATCAGTTAACCTTTGTTTGTATTCTTTTGTGAGATATTTTTCTAAGGTGTAGGCTTGTGGCAAAAAGGTTAATGCAGTAGTTGAAAAATCTCGATATGCCAGAAGTCCCTTTTTGGAAATCAAATTCACATACCTACGTGGGGGATTTGCAGCGATCACTTTACATTGATTTTCTTTTGTTAGATTGACAAGAGGCAAATAATCCGTTTTGAAATTTTTCCAATGTACGATGGATGTTAAAAATTGTGACTCCGAGATGGTTCCGTTGAGGTATTCATCCACAATGAATTGTTGGTCTTTTTCCAACATTTCAAGTGATAAACTGACCACATCTGTTGCATATAATGTACGTAAGAAACCTTCGTAAAACCGATGTAATTCGTGATTATCATGTTCTTCACCAAGTACGATGACATCATATTGTTTTGTTTCCTTAATGATGTCATCCATGGAAACTGATTCAGAGGTTTTGGTTCGTATGATATTTAGGTTGTTAGGACTTGTTTGCCCAAACAACCCAAACACAAAAAACGAATATAAAATGAAAGAGAATGTTCTCTTATAAAATACTTTCAATGGCTGTTTTCAATTCAACACTTTCAGGTTTAGTGGAAGATGGAAATCGATTCACAACGTTTCCATTTTTATCGATGAGAAATTTTTCGAAGTTCCATTTTACATCACCTTTTTCCTTCGCATTCTCAGTTAAAAATTGGTACACTGGATCTTTGTCATTTCCCAGAACTTTTGTTTTTTTCATCAGATCAAAACTGACCCCAAAGTTAAGCTTACAAAATTCTGCAATTTGAGCTTCCGTACCTGGTTCTTGACCGCCGAAGTCATTGGAAGGAAAACCAATCACTTTTAATCCTTTCTCTTTATATGTGAGATGGAGTTTTTCCAATCCTTCATATTGTGGCGTATAACCACATTTAGATGCTACATTGACTACAAGAACAGGATGGCCTTTATAATCACCTAGAGAAATTTCCTTTCCTTGGATGGTTACAGATTTTAAATTATGAAATGACATTTTTTTTCCTCCAGCATACAGATTCAATCCAACAAATAGAAAAATAGCAAACAAAACTTTTCTTTGCATTAGGACCCCCTCCTCCAATTTTAGACTATGCCATCATTGTTTTTTGCAGTTCTTTCCGAAGCAAAACCTTGGATCCAAAAAACAAATGCAAAACCGGTCCACCACTCTGGTAAATTTCGAATCTACAAAAATGATTCTATCTACATCATCATTTCAGGCATTGGAAAAATGGCAATGGCACTTGCCGTTTCAGAGTTTGCACACCTTTTGCCAAAAGAAGAACGAGACAAAATGAAAGTTTGGAATTTAGGAATTGCTGGTTCCAACCAACCAAATTGGAAGGTTGGCGAATTCTTTTGGATTCATAAAATCACTGACTTTGCCACTGGGAAAGACTTTTATCCAGAAAGGATGACAAAATCTGTATTTCCAATGGAAACAAACCTTACAACATTTGATCGTCCCATTGCCAAAACCACAACAGAAAACCAATTCCAAGTCTTCAGTGAAACGGATTTACAATCAGTATCACTTGTTGATATGGAAGGATCTGGATTTTTTGAAGCGGCATCACTTTATTTTCCTTTGGAAAACATATCGATTGGGAAAGTCATCTCTGACCATCTAGAAGGGAATTTTTGCAAGCCAGAAACTGTGGAATCCATAGTAACAAATGTGATGGAACCATTATTCTTTGAATGGACTCACCCTCTTCCTTGGGTAATGGAAGATCCATTTGAAACAAAAATTTGGCCAGACATTTGGAAAGAAGTAAAGGAACTTCGCCTAACAGAAACCATGAAACATGATCTTAAAAAATCATTACGATATTATTTTTTGCGTTATCCAAACACAAACATACCCATGCCCAACTTAGAAATTGTTCCAAAAATCAAATCGAAATCGGAAGTAAAAACATTTGTGGAGGAATGGAAAAAACAACTCCATGTTTAAATCATTTTCACATATTTATATTGAAGAAACAGTAGCTGATCACTTTCGAACCAAGGAAATCCTATCCAAATTTCCAAATGCGATCCAAATTCCCATTCGGCATTATAAGGACAGTTTTAATCGTAATTCACAAAACTTTCGAATCCAAAAACAATCGCCAAAACTGGTGTTAGCCGAAAAAAAAGAACATTTTTTATACCCTGGAAGTGACTTTTCACCTAACTTTTCTCACAAACATTTTTATTACAATACCTTAGCACTGAACTGTATTTATGATTGTGAGTATTGTTACTTACAAGGGATGTTTCCTTCCGCAAATCTTGTGTTATTTGTGAATTGGGAAGATTTTTTTACTGAAACAAAAAAGTTCTTAGATGTCAATGGATCTTTGTATTTGGCCCTCTCGTATGACACAGATTTGTTGGCATTAGAATCGTTTTTCCCTGCGACAAAAAGTTGGATCCAATTTGCTTCAACGGAACCAAATTTAACACTTGAAATCCGAACAAAATCTACCAATTTTCAATCCATTGCCCATCTAACACCCAACCCAAATATCATCCTTGCTTGGACAATCAGCCCACAAATTGTCATTGATACGATTGAACATGGAACTCCCTCTTTACAAGCGAGGATCAAAACAATGCAAAAAACAATCGAGGCCGGATGGAAAGTAAGAGTTTGTATTGATCCAGTACTTAGAATTCCAGATTGGAAATTCCATTACCAATCGTTAGCCGAAACGTTAGGGAAAGAACTAAATCCAAAAGGGATCACAGAACTCAGCGTGGGAGGGTTTCGTATGAATCTCGATTTTTTAAAACAAATCACAGACAAACGGAAGGACTCTTCCATTTTATTTCATCCTTTTGAAAAAAAAGACAAAATTGTTTCGTATTCAAAAGAAGAAACAGAAGAGATCATAAATGTAGTAGTCCCTTCCTTAGAGAAACATTTTGATCCTTCTCAAATAAATCTAAGTTATCCTTAAATTTTTCCTTTCCATTTCCCTTCGTTCTCATAGTCTTTGTAGCCTAACTATGAAGAAAACGTTTCATTTGGTTGTATCATTCTGCCTTCTCTTCTCCATTTTGTCCTGTGGAGAAGTCAATCGGAACAAACCAATTGCTGAAAAAGGGAAAATCGACTTGTCTTCATGGGATTTCCTCCGTGATGGAAACATCAACTTGGATGGTGAATGGGAATTTTATTGGAAAGAGACGTTAAGTGGCATTCAAATTGAAAAAGAACTAGGAAAAGAACCTAAGTTCATCTACCAAGTTGTTCCCTCGAATTGGAAAGGTGTCAATTGGTTTGGTGAAACACTTGGTGGTTATGGATATGCGACATATAAACTAAAAGTAATTTTTCCTGAAAACACACCTACTTTAGCCTTTCACAATTTGGATCTATCATCTGCGTACCGAATGTACATCAATGGGAAATTGGTTGTGGAACAAGGTAGTTTTGGAATCAATCCAAATTATTTTGAACCTTCCTACAAATCCATCTTAGTCGATCTCGAGCCCGTTTCTGGAGAAACAGAAATTGTTTATGAAATATCTAATTTCCATTATTCGAAAGGCGGATTTTGGGAAAGTATGGAAATCGGCGAAAGACGTAAGTTATACGACAAGGTCAATCGCAGTTACCAAATCACTTCCTTCTTAGCTGGTAGTATTTTTCTCTGGGCATTGTATCACTTGGGTTTGTTTCTCATGCGTAGGCAAGACAAAGCCAGTTTGTTCATCGCACTTTTCAGTTTACTCATTGTTATGCGCCTTCTCACGATTGGTGAGAGGAATATTTTGGACATCATTCCATCGCTCCCAATGTCTGCTCTCATTCGACTGGAATTTGCGACGATTTACATATCGACCATTGTTTTTGCATACTTCTATCGATTGGTTTTCCCTAAAACGGTGGGGCAAAGGACAATGTATGTTCTTTACACCCTCATCACACCATTTTTAGTTTCTTTGTTTTTACCTGTCTCTGTATTTACTTCACAAATCCATTATTTTCAAATTTTCCTCATACTCGTTTGTGTTCGTATCACCATTGCTATCATCATGGCCTATCGTTCCGATACAGTCGGAGCAGGTTTATCTCTCATTGGTTTTAGTTTTGTTTTTGGCACCGTCGTACACGACATTTTATACCAAAACAATATCATCAATACGATGAATATCACTCCTTTTGGATTTTTAGGTTTTATTTTGTTCCAAGGGTATATTTTGTCTAATGGATTTACAAGAGCCTATTTATCGATCGAAAAACTAAAAGAAAGTTTAGAAATTTCAAATAAAGAACTCAATATCTTAAAAGATGGATTAGAAGATATCGTTGTTGAAAGGACAAAGGAATTAGAAGTTTCAAAAGCCAATATTGAAAGGCTCAATGAATTTGCAAAAACACTCAACACATCTCTTGAGTTAGATAGCATCCTCAACAAAGCTTTTGATTATTTAAAAGAAGAAGTATTTTGTGATTCGATGATACTATTACTTGTCGATTCAGAGAATGGCAAACTCCAGTATCACAAAGCATTAGTTTCTTCCACATCCGAATTACAACTTGAATCTAAATTTCGTGGTGTCAGTTTCCCATTAGATCCAAGCGCTGGTTTGTTTTACCATGTTTACAAACGAAATCGACCCTTTCGATTTGCAAAAGTTTGGGAATCACGTTTAAATGAATCCAATCAAAAATTCATTCAATTGATTGGGAAAAATCCAGGAATGATCATTCCTTTGAGTTCACAAGGGAAAGTTATTGCGATGTTAGCTATTTTCAGCGAACAAAAAGGATCTAGTTTTTCAAAAGCACAATTACAATTAGTTGAAAATACTGCAGAAAATATCGCAACTGCAGTAACCAATTCCATTCTTGTGGAAGAGATGAACCGAGAAAAGTTCATTGCAGATAACGCACGTTTGCAAATGGAAGATGCCAAAAACGAAGTTGTCAAACTCAATGAATTCGCTAAAAAAATAAACTCTGAATCCAGTTTGTCTCAAATCATAGACGAGATGTTTGATTATATATTAAAGAGTTTTGAAATTGAAGCCACACTCATACAATTAATCGATCCGAAAAAAAGAGAATTATACACTTACAAAACCACAATTCCAATTTATGCAACAGAAGAACAATTACACTTTGCAAAATCCTTCCGAGTTCCATTGAATGAAAGAGGAGGGATCATTTATAAAACGTATTTGCGTAAAAAAACATTATTTGTTCCCAAACCCCCAAAAACATACGAATCAGAGTTAGACGAACAAATATTTTCAAAATTAAGTTTAACTTCTTTTATTGCAGTTCCTCTTGTTGTACAAAACGAAGTGATAGGAATTGCCTATTTTACATCCTACCAAAAACCATTGGAAGTAACACGTGAAGTACTCAGACGTATTTCGGGTTTTTGTGACCAAATCGCGGGAGCAATTCAGAATTCATTATTACTCCAATTAACGGAAGATGAACGAAAAAAATCGGAAAGAGCAAAAGCAGAAATTCAAAAAATGAATGAGTTTGCAAAAACGATAAACTCTCAAAACAACTTAGAAAACATTCTTGCCGAAATCTTTGGATTCATTCGCAAAAACTATAAAATTGAAAACTGTGTATTGTATTTTCTAGATAAAGAATTTAATGAGTTTCGTTATTTAAACCATTCCGGCTTTGATTTGTTAAATGATGAAAATGTGAATTTTTTTAAAACGCTAAGGTTTCCTCTGAAAGAAGAAAGTGGATTTGTTTATAAATGTTACTTACGAAAAAGACATTTTTACATGAAACATGTTCCCAAATCAATGCCTTACCATATTGATAAACAAATTACTGAAAAATCTGGTATGAAGGGTTTTTTAATTTCTCCATTAGTGAATAACGATGAAGTTGTGGCCATGGCAATGTATGGAATCAATGATGAGACCATACATTTTACCAGTGAAGAAGTTGATTCCATCGTAGGTGTTTCGGAACATATTGCAAGTGCCATCAACAACCACTTTTTACTGAAAAAAATTGAAGAAGAAAAACAAAGATCCGACTCTCTTTTACTCAACATCCTCCCAAAAAACGTAGCAGAAGAACTGCAAAAGAAAGGAAGAGTAAATCCAGTTGAATTTGAAAATGTAACCTTACTCATGACAAGTTTTCCTGGTTTCTCTCAAATTACAGGACAACTCACACCAGAAGAATTGATTGAAGGTCTCGATTTATATTTCTCTCGATTTGATGAGATCATCAAAACAAAGGGAATGGAAAAATTAAGAATGACTGGGGATATGTATTTAGCTGCCGGTGGTTTACCTGTCGGGAATTTTACTCACGCAGTTGATGCTTGCCTTGCTGCCTTACAAATTAAAAACGAAGTGATTCGTATGATGGAAGATTTTAAAGACATTCCATTCAAACCGAATGGCATCACCATTGCAATTCACTCAGGGCCTGTTGTTGCGGGAGTGATTGGAAAATCAAAATTCAACTATGATGTTTGGGGAAAAACGGTCACACAAACACAAGCCATCAGACGTGGTGGAGTCGGTGTTTCGATTAACATTTCCCAAGAAACCATGGACAAAGTGAAACGATTATTCCATATCGACAACCAAAGAATGATCAATACTTACGAAGGAGAACAATTCCCTATTTACGAATTGTTAGCATTAAAATCAGACTTAGCAGACGATACTGGAATCCTTCCAAATGATAAATTTGAAAGGTTATATACCCAACAAAAACGGGGAGCAAAAATCCTAATCAAATGATCTATGTTATCTATCTGATTGGTTTTTTGTTTTTAGGAATCCTATATGGGATAACGAAACTATACAAACAAAATGAAGAAAACCAAAATACTGTTACCGTCTTAAAATCTAAAATTCAATTACTGAATGAGGAATTAGAAGAAAAAGAAAAAGAACTACTCTCAACAAAAACGCAATCAGAGGAATTTTCGAACAAACTTGTTGATTCATATGGTCAACTTTCTGACCTTGATAGCCTTTTAAGAGAAATCAACTCAGCAACTGATTTAAAAGATGTTCTGAGAATATTAGGATTTTATATCAGAGAAAAATTCAACGTTCCACATTACCTTTTATACGTTTATAAAAAAGAATTAGATGCCTTAGAATTTTTTCACAGTAACTTCCCAGAAGAACTTTCAGAATCCGTAAAATTAGAGATCATGGGCAGGAGAATCCCTGTTTCCGATTCTTACGTAACTACGTATGCACATGCGTATGTTCGAAAAAGAAAACGGAGTTTTTATATTGAAGACTTTGAAACTTATAAAACAGAAGGTGTGGAACTAGAAAATAAAAAATCAGCAAATTTAAAATCACTTCTCATTGTACCACTTTACCTACGCAATAAATTCATTGGGACATTGGATTTATTAGATTACTCAGGTATATTTTTATTGAATGAACAACAACTGAACCAAATCAAAATCATTGCTGATTATATTGCAGGCACAATTGAAACAGGGTATCTTCTTGATGAATTAAAAACGGTTAATTCAAAAATCCAAGAAGAAAAAGATAATATAGAATCCAATCGTTTGAAATTGGAAAACCTTCACAAATTCAATCGAAAAATTAATTCCTATTCCGAAATCGAAGATATCACAAGAGAAGTATTTAGTTATTTAAAAGCCAATCACAGAGTTGAATTAGGTTTTATCTTATTAGTAGATCCAAAATCCAATACATTAGTCCCTCTTATGGAAGGAGCAGAAGTATTCAATAAAGGATTACTTGTCACAAATTTTTTACGAACATTTCGTCCTCAACTGATTCCTTCTATTGGCTCACTCTATAGGTCTTTTCAAAAACAAAAACCAATTTATCTCAAAAAATCATCTCGATGGAAAGAACTAACTCCAATCGATACCTCAATCGTTGAAAGTTTTAAATTAGAAATTTTTGGACATGTACCTCTTGTTGTCCAAGGTCAAACCATTGGGATAATTTGTGTCACTCGCCTAACAAAGGAAAACCCTTGGACACAAATTGAATTCCAAGAAATCATTTCGTTTTGTGAACAAGTGGCGGGTGCAATTCATAATGCAAATTTACGCCGAGATTTGGAAAAAGAGAGAGAAAAAACACTTCACTTCATTCGAAACATTCTTCCTGGTGATTTGGCGGATGAACTCATTGAACGTGGAGAAGTTGTTCCTATGGAATATGAATCCGTTAGTATATTATTTACTGATTTCAAAAACTTCACAAAAGCAGCAGAATCATTGTCTCCAGAAGATTTGATTGAACAATTAGATGGATGTTTTTCCCAATTTGATGATATAGCAGTAAGGCATAATTTTGAAAAACTAAAAACAATTGGGGATTCTTACATGGCTGCTGGTGGAATTCCGCAAGGAAATTTCACTCACCCCGTAGATGCATGTTTGTTTGCCATGGAGATCAAATCTTTTATGACACAGATTCGCTCCTTTAAACAAATGTTAGGCCAAGATTTTTGGGAGATTCGAATTGGTATCCACACTGGTCCTGTGGTTGCAGGTGTCGTTGGAAAATCAAAATTTGCATATGATGTTTGGGGAGATGCAGTGAACACTGCAAGTCGAATGGAAAGCTCAGGTGATGCCGGCGAAATCAATTTATCTGAGACTACTTATGATAAAGTAAAACGATTTTTTGAATGTGAATACCGTGGTAAAGTCAAAGCAAAAAACAAAGGGGAAATGGGGATGTATTTTTTAAAGCGTTTACGTCCAGAATTTTCCAGAGATCCAGATGGGATGGTTCCCAACCAAATCTTTTTAGATTTATACAAAAATTTGCAGATCGGTGCAAAAATCATCTACCGCCAAACTGGTTCTTAATTAGCTTCCACTCTGTTCCGAACCAGTCCCTACAGAACTAGAACTTTAAAAATTCTCTCCAAGATGATCCGAACCAGATCGTGAGGATGATCGCTGATGATTAGGCATCGTAGTTGCAACTGGGTTGTTACATTGAGGAGATGGAACCATTGTTTCATGTGTTTAAGGTCGCACGGTTTTTTAACTCTCCCAATATAAGAAAAACGCAAATGTGCCAATTACCTTTGAAACATACTTGATTCTACATTAGAGAAGTTTGAAATTGAATCATTAGATGGAAACTCGCACGTTACGTATCCTATTTTTGGTTTTTTATGTGATTTCTTTAATTGTATGGATCATTGAAGAAATATACACTCTTACAAAACCACCTGAATACTTCGACCGATTTCGAGTCATCATAGCAACCATAGAATCATTCATTGCCATTTCTTCCTTCCTTGTTGTTTTTATTTTATACAAAGAACTCAAAAAAGAAGCTGTTGAAAATAAACAGGCAAAAACACAAATCCATGATTTAAAAAGAACCAATCGAATTTTAAAAAATCCTGAAATAGGATTTTGGGCGGAAGCAAAGGCCCAGATGTTAGAATGGAATTTAACAGAAGCAGAAACTGAGATTGCTATTCTTTTGTTAAGAGGTTTTTCCCAAAAACAAATTGCTGCTGTTAGGAAAAAAAGTCTGAGGACGATCGAAAACCAAACCGCGTCTATCTACGAAAAATCTTCTATGAGAGGGAAACTGGAATTTATTTCTTTCTTCCTTACTCCCCTTTTACCCGAAGAAGACTGAACAAAAAACCTTGACCAAAGTGGTTCTTTTTTGTTATTTTAAGTTTGTTTTATGAAAAATCGAAACGTAATTTTATTCACATTCTTATTTGCATTATGTAACATTTCTCTTTGGTCCCAAACACAATTAGAAGACCGTGACAAACAAAGACAGTCTGGGTTAATCAAAACCAATCAAAAAAAACAAGAGGAAATTCTGCAAAAGTATAACGATTTTGTTTCTAAAGTGCAGAGCAGATTCCCTGGCCTCAAAATTTCCTCTTCCCCCATTGATTTAAAATTAGCAGAAGGAATTTCTGACCACAATAATGCACCAGGAGCTACTGATAAAAAATCCAAATCTGTAAGTGCCATTGCTTCTGATCATTTTTATTTACAACTCGAGCCAAATAAACAGCCTAACGCACGTTCGCAAATTAAGGTAAAAAAAGGGGATACCCTCGAAGTAGTTTTAGTTTTAAAACAAGATGTAACAGAAAAAAAAGAAGGTTCTCATTGGGTTTTGGTTCGAACAAAATCAAAACAAGAAGGGTATACCACCCAAGACTTATTACAACCAACAAAACCAGCAGTAAAATCCAGAAATACTGAAGGATTCTCTTTAGATGTGTCTTCTATACCTACTAGAATCACAACTGAATCAGCTAGCACAAGTTATACTGACTCGAAAAAAGGTAAGGAAATGTGGGTAAACGCTAGTTCCTTAAATATGAGAGGAGAACCCGATGTGAATGGATATGTAATCGCGAGGTTACCAAAAGGAATCAAAGTCACCATACAAAGTTCCACATCCAATGAAGAAACGATCGACGGAATCTCTTCCAACTGGCACCAAGTATCTTCTGCTTATGGTAATGGTTGGGTCTTCGGTGGATACTTAAGTAACTCAGAAGTTGTCTCATATGAAGTTCAACCAGGCGAAATTTCATTTCCACAAGAAAATCCAGATGATTTAAAAATTGGAGACAAACGTTTTGTTAGATCTACAAATTTACGAATGAGAGACGAACCTAACGAATACGGTTCTGTCGTTACTTCAATCCCTGGTGATGAAAAACTTAAAATATTAGATACCAAGAAGGAAATCGAAACCATTGGTGGAGTAAGGTCTAAATGGATTTATGTAAATTGGAATGATGAGTGGGAAGGATGGGTCTTCGGTGGATTTGTTTCAAAAGAACGTGGTCCTCTAGTTGATACTGATGATATCTCAAAATACTTTCAGATTCCAGTAGATAATGACCGCTATGTGTCATCGAGTTTTGGAACACGCGTAGATCCAGTAACTGGAAAAATTGGTGCCTTCCATTCAGGAATTGATTTACCCGCTCCAGTGGGAACTCCAATCAAAGCTGTAAGTGATGGAAAAGTATGGCGAACTATTACAACTAGCGGTGGTTATGGGATGTTAACGATTATTAGCCATAAAAATAACATTTATACCTATTATGCACACCAAAGTGACAGGCAGGTAAAAGAAGGTGACACCGTCCGCTCTGGCGATATCATTGGTCTAGTAGGAAACACTGGAAAATCAACAGGTCCTCATCTACATTTTGAAGTTAGGAAAGGCCCAGACCAACAAGCATTGGATCCAGGAGCATATTTACCCAAATGAAATCTAAATTAATTCTAATTTTCTTTTTTCTGATTCAATCGTTTCAACCAATTTTGTTAGCGGAAGAAACTTTGCCTACTTCAACAGAAGTTTCACCAAGTTTTGATATGGTGCAAATCATATTAAAGGGAAATCAAAAGGAATTAGAAAATGCCGTAACAAATGGAGGAGATATCAATGCTTCAGATGATTCCGGAAAATCACTCCTCATTTTAGCTGTTGAAAAAAATCGATCAAAACAATTTGAGTTTTTATTAAACCAGGGAGCTGATTTAAACAAACGTGATCTATCTGGCAAAACATTATTACATTATGTTGTTACATCCAAATTCACGAACCAAATCAAAACATTAGTCGAGAAAGGTGCAGATCTAAATGCTTATGATGCTGATGGAAATACTGCCCTACATGTTGCGATCTTAAAATCAAACTTAGCTGTTCAGAAGTTACTTGTGGAAAGTAAAGCAGATGTGAATCTCAGAAACAATCCACGAAAATCTCCTATCTATTTGGCATTTGAAAAAGGAAAAATAGATTCTATCAACTTCCTATTACAAAATGGTGCTGATATCAATTTACCTGATTTAACAGGTCGAACACCCATTTTTGTAGCAATTGAACAAAGAAACATAAAACTACTTACTCTTGCTTTAGATGCAAATGCCAATCCAAATGCGGAAGATACAAAGTCTATTCGGCCCATCGTATTTGCGATCGAAAAAGGATTCACAGCGGGAGTAGAATCCTTATTAAACCGAGGAGCAGATGTCCAATCCAAAACACCTGAAGGTGAATCATTATTATTTTATTCGGTTGAAAAAAGAAACCTAGTTGTAACGAATTTATTAATCAAAAAAGGACTCAATGTTGACTCTAAAAACACAAATGGAAAAACATTGTTTGAAATTGCGTTAACCAAAAACGATACTAACTTATTAAAATTGGCGTTAGATGCTGGTGCAAATCCAAATCAAATACTATCAATGAATAAAAACCCTTTGGAAGAAGCAATCGAAAGTTCCAAATGGTCTATTGCTGAACTATTGATTGAAAAAAATGCAGAGATTCAAACACCCAATCTTTCTGGTTACTTACCCATCCATTTAGCTTCCAGAAAACAGGGAATCAAAGTTGTAGACCTCCTCTTAAAAAAAGGAGTTCCCGTTGATATCGTAAATGCAAAAACAAATGAAACTGCATTGTCACTTGCATTAGATAACAAACAATTAAATATCGCCAAACTCCTATTATCGAAGAAAGCTAACCCAAATCATCAACTGAAAGATGGAGTTGGATTAATCTTTTCTACGATTGAAAGAAAGGATGCCGAAGCATTTAAACTACTCGTATCCAGTGGTGCAAATTTATTAATACTAAATGATGAGGATGAAAATCTAATCACTACGGTTTGTAAATTAGAGGTTGATAAAAAAGAACAAAAGTTTGTTGATGAGACTCTTAAATTATTGATTAGTAAGGGTGTAAACCCAAATGCAAAAAACAAACGAGGATTAAGCGCTCTTCACATAGCACTCAATCGTAATCGAATCGAAACCATGTCAACTTTGTTAACCATGGGAGCAGATCCTAATCTAACAGACAATAATGGATTTTCGCTTTTACACAAAGCGATTCAAAAGTTTTTAAATGCAAAAGATACCAACCAAATTGAACTATATAAAAAGTTAGTACTATTCCTAGTAGAAAAACGAGCGAACCTCAACCAACAAGATAAATTAGGGAAAACTATACTTTCCGAACTGGCAATTCAATTTGATCCTGGTAAAAGTGATCCCATTTTGGAATTGGCAAAAGTATTGGTTCTAAATGGCGGAGATCCTAAGCTAAAAGATAAAAATGGTAAGTCTGCATTGGATTATGCAGATGAGAAAAAAAATCCACAACTCTTAGAAATTTATCGCGGTCTTTAATGTCCATTCCCAAAAAAGATAATCGTATCAATATATTCGACTTTGTTAATACGGTCCCAACTAAGACATTCAAACGAGGTGAGATCATCGTAAGAGAAGGTGATCCATCAAATGAAAAAATGTATTTTATATTGAGTGGAACATTGTCAGTAGGAATGGGTGCACCTGACCAAGGAAATTTCCATGAAGTGAGAAAACTTTCCACAGGAGAGTTTTTTGGAGAGATTGCACTGATCTCTGCACATCCCAGAGCAATGACAGTATTCATCGAATCAGATAGAGCACAGTTAGGAATTCTTGATAAACAAAATCTAATTCGAATTGCAAATTCAAATCCTATGTTCGTCTACGCATTATTACAAACTTATGTAGAACGTCTTATTGAAGCCGAACAAAAGTTAAAAGATCTAACCGAGGCGAGTGATGGGACTTAAAGAATCTCTAGCCAAACTCAGTATGATCAATATCAAAAGAGGAGAAGTCCTTTTTAAGGAAGGAGTTCCTTCTAATGGAGCTATGTTCTTTTTGTTTGAAGGCCAGTTAGACATTTATAAACAAATAGAAGGCAAACATACTAAATTAAGAAGTATATTGCCTGGCGAATTTTTTGGAGAAATGGCAATCATCAACAATAGCCCAAGAGCAGCATCTATTGTTGTGGTATCTGAATCGGCAAAACTTGGTATCATCAATCGAACTACTTTTGTACAAATGAGCCAGGAAAGTCCTGAATTTTTATTCTTATTACTAAAAAAAGTAATCGAAAGATTATATGAAACGGATGGAAAAATCAGAGCGATCAAAAGAAAACAAGATGAAGACTCAATGATTGCCAAAGTTGCACCTGCTGTCTCCAATACTGGTTCTGATTCCGATGGAGAGAATCTAGGTACAGTACCTTTGGAAACATTTACAGATGATGCACAATCAATCGGTGAATGATTTATAAACTGAATTTTTTTCTTTTAATTTTAAATATTTCAGGCCTAACAACAATTTCAGGAACTACAAATCCAGATTGATCCAATATTAAATGTTTTACCACATCAGCAATTTGGTCTGGTAACAAATATGACTTTGGATCTTGATCTGGTTCTATATTCAAATGATTATAAAAATCTGTTTTTGTAATATCAGGTATTACCAAGTGTACCTTCACTGAATATTTGCGAAGTTCATCAAATAATAACCGAGCATATTGGTGGATTCCAGCTTTTAGTGAACCATAAACATTCCCCCAAGGAGATACTTCATTCCCCGAAATTGAACCAATGAAGATTATCCTACCTTCATTTTTTTTCAAATTACGAGTGAGAGCACTTGTTAAGATCATAGGTGAAGTTAAATCAACTTGCACCATTTCTACTATTTTTTCAGGAGATAATTCTTCCACGGGACCAAAGTATGCAATCCCTGCACTATGGATTAATAAAGAAATATGATCTTTAGCAGGTAGTAAATTTAAGATCTTGGGTATGGTATTTGGATCACTTAAATCACCTTTAATTAAATGGAAATCTTCGTGTAACTCTTGGCATTGTTCTGGATGCCTACAAATTCCATATACAATGAAATCCATTCCGAGCAAAACCTTTGTGATAGCAAGTCCTATGCCACGTGATGCTCCTGTTACAACCGCAACCTTTTTCATTTTAAACTTTCCATAAATTCCCAAACTAACAAGGAAGCATCGACTACCTTAGTCTTTTTTCCCTGGTTGATAAACGGAATCATTGTGGTTTCACCTGGCCAACTGTGACCAAGACCATTCAATCGAATCAATTCCACAATTTTCTTATTTGAACAATTAGTAAACCTTTCAAATTGAATCTGAAGATTGTTGCCATCTTCTACAAAATCTTTGGTATTTTTTGTAATAGTATCTTCGCAATGATTCCATTCCTTCCATCTAAGGATGCTATCTGTAACTGATAGAATTTCTTTTCCGTCTTTTACGTAACCACCATTATAAGGAACCAATGGATCTTCAGTGCCCGCCATAATCGCTACAGAGACTGGCGTCGTGTTATGTTTCTGTTTTGATTTCAGTAGACCAACTGAAATTTGAGCGGCCACACTCATGACCCCTCTCCAAAGTTCAGATTTTTCAATCGCCAATCTTTGGGCCATAAATCCACCATTGGAATGTCCAACCAAATACACATAACGTTCGTCAACCGATCCTTCAGAAATCATACGTTTCACAATCGATTCTATAAATATAACATCATTGATTGAAGCCTCATCAGCAGGAGAACTACCTCTTCCATCAGCCCAACTCCTTTTGTAACCATCTGGAAACACTACGATAAAACCTTTTGAATCGGCAATCTCATTCAATTTGGTTTGTTTCATCATTGCAAGCCCAGTACCAAATCTACCATGAAGTGCAACTAACATCGGTATAGGCAAGCCATTCCAATTTTTTGGGTAATGTACAAAGTATGTACGTTTCACTCCATTCAGTTGAAAATAATCATTTTTTTCATTGGGTTTTAATTTATAAAAGTAACCCATACAAGAAAATAATGTAACAAGACAAAAGATTCCTACTTTAAAATGTTTCATTGAGCCATCTCCAATTTAGTTACCTCAAGAAGTTGTTCTTTGAAAATTTGATTTGGCCAATTAGTAATCATCAAAAGAACGACAGGAATTCCTCTCCATTGGTCGATACCCACCGAATATTCATTTTCAAATAGAATCTCATCCGATCGTGAATAACGGAAGGTAAGTGATTGTTCTGTCCGAATATGAGATGGAAAAATACCACCTGAAAAAAATGTAAGTAGAAACTGCACCTTATGCACAAAAGGATATCGGTAAGTAGGATCTTTTTTTTGCAGTATCACTTCCAAAGAGGAGGAAGAACTCTGATCTTCAATTAACCCTTGTTTTTTGAAATAATCTAAGATGATTTCTTTTTCAGATTCATATCTATAAAATCCAGTAAAAATAAGCCTGATACGTTTTTCTTCCATTTTAAGTTTATTACGATTTTTAGAAGTGACTGGATCGGGAAAAGCAGCACAATTAATTGAGAACATAACAAGTATTATGATTAGAATTCTATTCAGATCAAAGATCATTATTTATATCTCCTAAAAAATCCGAAACTTTTTCCGTTAAAATCGAATTCCATTGGTCGCTATCATCTACCCACATAAATAAAATAGAGACCCAACCAAATACACGATAAGATTCCAAAGAGTATCTATATTCTCTTTCTATTTTCCCTTTTTTTTTGAGTCGAAATAAAAGATAATCATCATCTCGATCAATATCAGGTACAACAAAGAAAGTACTAACAGCTAAGAAACGGTTTACTAAATACAATAAAAATCGATCCTGTTTTCGTTCCGCCAAATAAGATACAGGTTCAGTTGATTCCCCCAAAAAAAATTTAAACTTAGGACTGGACTCCAATATAATTTGCAAATGTAAATCTGCTTTAGTTTGATCATAATAACGAATAGAAGAAAATTTACCAGATTTCTCTAAGGCCGATAAAATGAATGTTACACGACTTCTATCAAGTTCTTCGTCCCAACCAATCAATTCATAACTAAGTGTTCGATTGAAGACTTTATTATTTAATTCTATCTTGCGTCGTTCGCCTGAATAAAAGACTGAACATGAAATACATAAATTCAAAATCAAAAATAATACTTTTAGCTTCATTTTTTTCGTTTTTCTAACCTTTTAACAATTCAAATTGAGAAGTTTTACATTCATTCCCATTGATCACAATTGAGATCTCATGTTTACCTGGATAATACACTCTAGTTGTAATCGGTTTAAAAGAATGTTTTTTATCGTATTGAAAGAATTCTTTTGGCTTCAAAGTTTTTTCACCTAACTGAAATATCTTGTATCCAACTTTTCCATTAGCTAACAAAAATCCTATTTTATATTCGATCCTAATTTTAATATTCTTTGTGGATGGATTCAAAAAACTGAATTGAAAATCCAATGAATCTCCAAATTTAATTTTATTCTTTCTTAGAGATAACTTAAAATCTTTAGGCATCCACTTTGTATCATATTGAAAATAAGACAAGGCACGAGCATCGGCTTTTTTGAGCAATCCTCGCAATGCATGTTTCAAATTTTTATCTAAACTTTCTGAAACTCCAAACTTATTTTTACAAAAATCAATGACGATATCTGGTTGAAATTTTGAAATATCATTCAGATGGTTGGATACACTCCTTCGGACAATTTCATTTTCATCACTCCATAAGTTTTCCAAGATATTCAAATGAATTTCAGGTTTTTCTTTGATTGCAGGAATTCCAATACCCCAAGGTAAGATGGGCCTACTGCCTTCACTTGCTAATCTTCTAACAAAAGGTTCTTTGTGTTTTGACCAGTTCTCCATTTGTTTCACAGTTTTTTCAAAATGATTGATGTAATAAAATCGAATCGCGAACTCGGCACTTGAAAATATAGTCGTCTTTTCTAATATTCTCATAGAAGATTTAAAATCATCAATTCCAGTTTTTACAACAATATCGTTTACAAAAATATATGGAAAATTAAAATCACTGACACCTTGTTGTCTTAATAATTTGATTAATTCCAAAAGTTTTGGTTCAATTTTATCTAATGGATGATTCCAATAATGCAAAAATGTATCTGCTATACGATTGATTCTCTGCTTTAATTCATAGTTTTTCCATGGAGTTTCCTGGATTTTTTTTTGGAAATCATATGACTTAATCTTTGGATCGACTTTAGAAACGACAAAACTTAAATTTTGAATCCAATGAGTCGAATAAATTTCTTTTAATGGTTCCATTGTTAATTCATTACAGCCATTTAATTCAGTATTTTTTGCGAACCATACATTTTGTTAGTGATTTGCTTTTGGTAACCATACAGAAAAACATGCACCTCGATTACTTGGTTCCAATTCAATGTTTCCGCCCATTTGTATGATCATTTTTTTACAAATGTCCAATCCAAGCCCCATCCCTTCCCCATTTGGTTTCGTTGTAAAAAATGGATCAAAAATCTTATCTTTGATATGCTCTGGAACTCCAACACCGGAATCAATAATGGACACTTTGATCCAATTTTGAATGGGGATTATCTTAATTTCTAATGTGCCATTAAAAGACATTGCATGTAAAGCGTTATTGATCAAATTAATCCAAACTTGGTTTAGCTTATCTCGGTTTCCTATACATTTCAGACCAGATAAATAACTCTTAACCACCGTTATATTACTCAAATTATAATGATAAAGTGACAAGATAGTTTCGATTTCAGATTCTAAATCAATCACCGATTCATTGCTAGTCGTTTCTTTTTCAGAGACTAAGTAATTCTTTAAGGCACGGATAACGTGAGTTGCTTTTTCAGAAGCCACTGATATGATTTGATTACATCGATGTGCTGAATTGATACTCGCCACTGAACGAAGAATATCAAGTGATCGTTCACTACCCAATATATATTCAATCTGATCTAACTTTCGGAACAGACCAGTTTCAATGACTAGTTGCATATGATCACCGTACAATTCCATTTTTTCTAAATGAGAAAACTTTGAATGTAACTCTTTTTTTAACGATCTTTCGGATTTACCTTCCAAATATACTTGATTTTCCAAACTTACTTTTAGAACTATTTGATAACGTATAGTATCTTCTTCATTAAAATTAATAATCGTTGAGATTACTGTTTGTAATTTATTCTTTAGAAAATCAGAAAGTGAAAAATTAGATGAAACAATGGCTCCTAAAGGAGTATTTAATTCATGAGCCATGCCTGCTGCCAATTGACCGAGAACGGCTAATTTTTCTGATGCAAGTAGTCGGTCTTGTGCTTCGGTAAGTTCCTTTAAAGTATGTACCAAACTTTGATTTAATATTTGCAAACTTTCATTCGATTGCCTTAATTCTTCTGTTCTTTGTTTGACTTGATTTTTTAAATTTTCCGAGTATTGTTTATTTAACCTTCTCCATTGAATTAGCCAAATAACACCGACACCAATTAAGACTACAAAAAAAGTATAATAAAGCCAATCATAATTGGTAGGAGGATTTGGATCATACAAAAATCCTTTTAAGCTAATGTTTTTAGGCAACATTCCAAGTTCGTTATATATATCATTGATATGTTTCCATCTACCCGGATTCATATAGCCCATTTCAACAAGTACAGGTTGTATCAACGTCGTCATTTGCTGAGCTTCAAATAGGAGACGTTCTTTTGGATTTTTTTTGGAATATTTATTATAAATAAGTTCAGCAATTTCTTCTTGGTGACTCATTGCATATTGCCAACCAAGTAATGTTGCTTCGCGAAAAGCTTTCACTCTATTAGGATATTTTTCTATCTCTTCTTCGCTTGTAAAAAAATTATCACCATAAAAATCAATCCCCGCTAATCTTGGAGAATAAGCAATGACAGGAAATCCAGCTTTTTTAAAATCAAAAGCTTGTGTTGTTGCATATCCTGAATAAGCATCTACTCTACCTTCAATTAAATCTCTTGGATTAAAACGATGTTCCAATAATTGAAGATCAGATGGATTTATTCCTTCTTTCTTAAGATAGGCTACAATTTCTTCCATCCAAGGAGTTAACATAACGCGTTTGCCAACTAAATCATGAATGCTCTGAACATTTGAAGATTTTTTAAAAAACAAAACTGATGGAGAATGTTGGAAAATAACTCCTAAGACAACAACGGGTTTCCCCATATGTCGGTGTAATAATAATTCATTACTTCCAACACCGTATTGACCAGTTGTTTTAACAACTTTTTCATGAATGCCTCTAATCCCAACCGTACTTTCCAAAAGTTCTACATCCAATCCTACATCTTTGTAGAAACCCTTTTCATACGCAGCATAATATCCAGCAAATTGAAACTGATGGAACCATTTGAGATGTAATGTAATTTTTTCTAAAGCAAACAGTGATTGAAATGGTAGTATAAAAACTAAAATGAATAAGACATAGTTAATTCTGCGAAAAATCAAAGTCGTTTCCATTCTATAAATGTTTTAATGATTTAGCAGTGCAAATCAATGAAATAACATATCAAATCGATTATTTTTAAACTTTTTCTTGGATTTTTCCCTTTACCTTTTGTATCCAATCTAAGTTTAACAATGTCTGTTTCTCCGCATATTCCAATGTTAAATTCCAATACTCATTATCTGGGTGTTTTTCCCATTCTGATTTTAATTCTTTTTGAAATACTTTTAATGATTTTAAATCTTCCTTTTGTTTTCTGATTTCATTTTCTAGCTGTTCCATCAGTAACTTCGGATTCATATGCCTTCCAAAGAAAACTTTAAATAACAATTCATTTCTTTTGTTTGTTTGAATGGGAGATTGGTCCATCCACTTTCGAAATTCTTCTAAACCTGGACGTGTAACCTTAAATACCTTTTTTTTCTTTCCATTTGAATCCGTTTTTTCCCACTCTTTAATGAAACCATCTTTTTCCAATTTAGATAACGTAGGATAAATTTGTCCGAAACTTTCACTCCAAAAGAAACTAATCGTAGATTCGATATACTTTCGAATCTCATACCCATTCATTTCACATTGAGATAAAATACCTAAAAGTGCGTATTGTGTTTTACTTTCTCTTTTCATTTTTCCTGTAGTTTGTTGTATGCATTTAATTCTTTATGAAATAACATCAATGCTGAGATTACTTCCTTTGGTGCTTCCACCTGAGGCCAATGGCCAATTTTATTAGATAAAAAGTATACAGAAGCAAATGGATATTCTTTTTTAAATCGTTCTGCCATATGGATTCCTGAATTAGGATCCATTGGACCACAGATGTAACAAAAAGGAACTTTAGTATTTTTAAGTGTTTTGATCCATTGGTCTTGGTATTTAACTTTATCAAAAACCAATCGACCGATTAAATATGCTATATCTTTTCCTTGATTGTAATTTAAAATATTCCAATATTCATTTAATAATTCTAAATTTGGGCCAGTTTCGGGCCCAAACATTTTATTCAAAGAATTCTCAATCGAATTCCTTTTTATTTTTTTACTTAAATACTTTCCGATAACATTAGGCGTTTGGGATAACAATCTTTGGATCATTCTTGGTTGATACACATCAGTAAACATTCCACCATTCATAAATGCAACAGATAGAATCTCAAAATCCAAACTATCAATTTTTACCAACATTTCTTCAACGACACTTACAGCTAAATCATGTGCTAAAATTCTTATCTTTCTAATGTTCAACTTTTTTATTAGAGTATTAATCATTTCGACATATTCTTCAAATGAATAGGTATGATTTTGTGGTTTATCGGAAAATCCCATACCCAACAAATCAATAAAGACCAATTGATACTTTTTTGCTAAATCTTCCATTACCCAATTCCAATCATAACTGTTAAATGGATATCCGTGTAACAAAAGTAATGGCTCTCCTTCACCCATTGTCCCATAGAATATGGAGTTCCCTTTATAATCATAGAATTTTCCAAATTCTTTCAGAGCAGAAGCATTTATAAACCTACCTTTCATCTTACGCTCCCATCGCACCAAGTTTTTCTGATTCTAATATGAATTGATTTAACTTTGACAAATTTCTAAACCTAATTTGATCAAAATATGTAACTTTAACTTTCGTAATTCCACAAAACCCTAATGTTCCCTGTTTTAATAACTGAACTCCTGGACTTCGATTGAACCATTTGTAATACCAGGTCGGTGCATCCATCGTAATCATGATCCTAGCTGTTTTTCCCTTAAGCAATCGTTTGGGGAGTGGAGAACGTTTTTGATAAGAAAAAGCAAAACCTGGTAAAAACACTCTATCGATCCACGCTTTTAATATTGCTGGCATACTAGACCACCAATTTGGGTAAACAAATACAAGATGATCTGCACTCTGTATCAATGATTGACTCAACAAAATATCAGGTTCTAACTCCTGTTTAATTGTTTTATCATACCCAAAATTTAGATTATAATCGAATTTTAGTTCATTTAACTTTAAGAATTGGACATCAAATCCAGAATTCTTGGCAAATCGGAAATAGGAATCAGCGAGTTTTGCACAATATGAATTAGGATTCGGATGTCCTAATATAATTAGAATTTTTTTGTTTTGCATAATTATATCTACCAGATATAATTATTAGCTATATCTGTTAGATATGATTAGTCAATCTATTTTTCTAGTCTTTTTGGATTCTTTTGAAAAATATTGAAATATCTAAAATAGAAAAGATCGTAATGATTGAATGGCCTTTCTAGAATCTGTATGATTATTTAATTAATAAGTAAAGAATCAATAATACTTAATGATGAAGATGGAATCCAAATACATTTTACCAGGAATTCATGATTAATTGTTCTTATTGTTCTACACAATAATGCAAAAGTGAAGTGGCACAACCAAAAGAATTAAAACCTATTGATGTACTCGTATTACTTCCTGTATCTCCAGCATATCCAAATACTCCTGAAGATGTCCAACCCGTGCAGGAGTTTACGTTATTAGTCCAGTCAGAACTCAAACCAGTCCAAGCAGTTGAGCTAGATCCAGATATAGCAAATGTTAAATTAAAAGTAAACAATGAGGCACTTGTAGTTGTCCCAATTAAATCTGTACGGTTCGATCGATAATAGGAGGCAAATGGTTTTAAAACCCAATCAATCTGACCATCTCCTACATTTGCAGTTACGGAAGCTCTTCGTAATGAATTAAAACTATCACCTAACATTGCTTTACAAATTTTACCAACAGGACAATTTGCCTCCGACTGACAAATATTATCTGCACCTGATATTCCACCCAAAGTTCCCAAACGTCCAACACTTGTAATAAAAATAATCTTATCATTATCAGTAATCTCAACTTGTATCATCCGTTCCTCAAGTCGAAAGGAAGAATCTGTTGAACTTGGCACCAATCTTACCGTTATAGTTCTTGTCCCATTGATGATTGTATCATTCATTGCAGTAAGCGTTAAATTCTGTAATGTACTCCAATTTGTTTTTGTGAATGTATAAGAAGTTTGAGAAGGCGTTACATATGAACCGTTGCTAACAATTACTTGAATATTTACATTTTCTTTGGGTTCGCTACCTAGATACAATTGAACTGTAGAGGAAGTTCCAACGGAAGCATTACCACCTGCCTCAGTTAATGAAACAAATTGACTCGTTACATTTAATCCAGGTTGGCTTACAATTGTAAAATCAGGATAACATGGGTGCCGTTTTTCGCCTAGAGACGCAGCTAAGATTGAAGTTTCAAAATAAGATTTTGATTTTGTATCACAGGCATTATTAAAGGTTTCACTTTCACAAGAGAACAAAAAAAGGATTGAGAGTGTACATAATAAGAATCGATTTGATTTTCGAAAAATGAACAAAAGTGATATTGATTCAATCATCATGAGCAACCAGTGTTAGGCCAAGTTTCTGCTATATGAAATGGATGTAATTCAAAATCTGAATGTTTGTATTTGCCTTTTTATTTCTTAATTTCTCCAACCGAATGAAAGAATTTATTTTTTGGATCATGTAATCATAAGGATTACATGATGTTCTTAGACTGTAAGGGTGAACACTACGAAATCGATTCTAAAAACGAATGCATTAAGTTTTGAAGTGCGATATCGGTTTCTTCATCACAAATCTCTCCCTCCAAAGACACCTTGCCTTTAACGCCTGAAATGAGTAGACTGGTGTCATCTGTTAATTTTGCACCGATCGTTTTTAATACTAAAAGTAACGATTCATGTGCTTTTTGGCCAACCGATGCAGCAGTAATAACAGCAACAGGTTTATCAGTAAATACAACAGAAGAAACTGCCCACTCTAATGCATTCTTTAAGACACCAGGTATACTAAAAACATACTCAGGGGAACAAATTAAAATTCCATCTGCACGTTTCACTTCACCCAAAAACTCTTTTATGATATCAGGAGTTCCCTCTTCCGATATTCCAGAATCAAAAAAAGGAAATCTAATAATTTCATCGTAAATGGTCATATCACAAGTCAACTTATAATTAACTTTTAGTGTATTTAGTATTTTTCTGTTATACGATGTTAGGCTGATGCCACCTGTAATGGCTAGAATGACAGGCTTTTTGTTTTTCATAATTTAAATACTGATTCCAAGAATTTTTTTGGTTCCATCAGGTTCTTTGGAATAGGAAAACAATTTTAAAATTGAAAATTTTTCATACCCATTTTCTTCTGTTTGGTATTCCCAAAGCCAACCCCAAAGGCTTCCTCTTTTTACAAACCCTCTCTCCAATTCTGTTTTTTCTTGGTATAAAACACCTAACAATACATATGTTGCATATTGTTTATCTGATTTTGTTTCATTATGATAATAACCAATCCCTAGAAGCCCTAATTCTGTTATTTCCTCACTTGATTTGGAAATATAATATATTAATGGGCCATACATTTTTGACGTTTCATCTTCTGACTCTGCGGTTCTGATGAGTGGGAAAAAATTAATAGTCTTTTTATAATTTGTTTGGTCGTAACCTAACCAAAGCAATGTAAGACGGTCAATATCGTTATTTGTTCTTTGGAAACTAAATAAAAAGTTCCAGAAACTACGTAATTGGTATGCGGAAGAAGTGTTTTCCGATTCCAATAAATACAGGAGATTGTAGTAATGTCCTTCCTTTTTATACTGATAATAGTTGAATAAGGTAAAGGTAGTAAATTCACCTTCTCCCCAATGATTGAAAGACAAAGGAATCATCGAAAAACTTGAATCCGAATAATAAAAAGGAAAAAACAAAAGGTGTGATAATTTTTCTTTTTTCACCGGCGGACCAATTTCATTTTTATCATTTGCAGGAATGGGAGAGATATACTCATATTCCCAATCCACAAACCATAATAGATTTGTTCTGATACTTGAAGTTTCCTTATTTCGATAGAAAAATGGTGTGATCCATACTGTAGTATTAGGATCTTTATTTGTATATTGATAAGATTGATAGGAGATCCAAACGGGCCATATCAAAAATTCTTTAGATTCATAGTTCTTATTACTTATTTTTGTATAACTCGAAATGAGTGTATAAGTATTACTTTTGGAACTTTCTTCTGCTTTTGTTTTGTTGTGTACATAAAAAGGCAATACTCGATGACCAGAATCAATATCAGATTGGTATAAATTCACAAATGGCCAAAAAAATGATTTTTCAATCCGATGGTTTAGTTGGTATTCCTCCTTGATATAACCATTTAAAAGAAAGGATTGGATTTCAGATGTCTTATCCTTTTGTTTTCCATAAAACGGGAAGATAATTTTATATTCTAAATCATCAGAAACATAACTCAACCAAATTGGAAACAGCGGAGGAATCAAAACAACTTTATCTTCAGAAGACTCATCCCAGGTAAACCAAGCAAATGGTAATAAACGAATGTGTTTTTTCGTATCTGCTAATTCATAGGAAAAGATCCCAAATAAAAGCTGAAAGCCAGTAAACTCATCACTATTCTCTCGATTGAATTCCCTTTTTTTCCTTATCTCTGGTTTTGTAGAAATGGTACCATTTACTTTAGCAGAATTTCCTTTGATGATTCGACTCCTTTTGGAGATTCCAATTAAATTATAGAATAACCCAAAGTCATAATCCAAATATACATTTCCTTCATTTGTTGCCAAGTTAACACTTGTGTCGTGTACCTTAGTGTACCAAAATAAATTGATATGATAATCGTCTTCCTTGTCTTTTAGATTTAAATAAATAGGAAATATAAAATTGAATTCTTTTTTGGGTGAAACATAACTTCCAACAAATGGAAATAAAACAAACAATCTCTCTTCCTTGGATTGATCTTTAGAATAATACAATGGACCCAGCCAATACTCATGATAAGTAGATCGGTAATTTTGATAATAGAGCAAAATTGGTAAAAACAAATAATTCTCTTTTGAATAATATACAAAAGGTATAAATGATACTTCATTTAATCCTCGTTTACCACTTGTTTCAAAATGAAACAAAGTGAAGAGTCTGTAATAATTCAAATAATCATCACCTAACTCTTCTTTATTTGTGTAATAAATGAATGGCAAAACAGGAAAACCAAATCTACGTTGATTTTCTATTTTTTTCTGATAAAAGAAAGGAATGGCGATTAAATGTGAGTTATTTACATTATTTCCCCAAAATACAAGAGGATATATTGATTTATGAACAGAGTCATTTTCTCTTGTGACATTATAATTCAAAATACGTTTGTATTCACGATTATCTATTTTGCTTTGTAGATGATCATAAAAAGGAAATACTGTTTTTGATTTCGAGAGTGGATAATCGTAATAACGATAGACTCCCATTGTTTTCACTGAGTAATGATCTTTCCAATCTTCGATGTCATATAAAACATTACTGGCCTTGTATTTTTTACTCCTTTCACTCCCATAAATCTGAATCTCTCTTTCACTTTCTAAATCTGGCCAAGATTTCGCAGTAATGGGAAATACTAAAAATAAAATGAGACATGGGAGGAGATGGTCCAATTTCAATTTACTAATATTATGTTTATGATTCATTTTTATTTGATACTATTTCGAACGGGTAAAGAAATCGTTTTTTTCATTTTTTTAGGTAGATACTCAATCATCGTAACGGAACTGGGATTTGCATTTATTTTGTTATATTTGTAATCTAGTTGAGAAATTAAAATTGGTTTAGAAGAAGGATACATTTGTCCTATCTGTTTTTTTCCTTCTCGGTCATACAATGGGATCACAGATTTTGATATAGATCTGTATGGCAAATATGTCATAATTGATGTGAGTCTATTTTTATTATCATAAAGATAATCATTGTAAGCTAAGACGATCTCCTGATTCGAAACAACAACTCCTTCCAGAATATCTTCAGTAAACTCGTAAGTTCCTTTTCCTAAACCAACGATAAATGCAGTACCAGTAGAAGCCACGTATGCAATGCCAAAAGCTGCCAATGAAGCAATCCCTGCGGAGGCATAGACTGGCATATACACAGGTGAGTTGTCAGATGCTCTTCTGATATCATATGTTGATTTATAGTAAGGCCAAAAACGGAACTTTCTTGAGACACTACTCGCATAATATATCGGATAATGAATGTATTCTTCTGGTTTCAAATTGAGTGTTTTGTCATCGACAAGAATGGCAATTGTACGAACAATTTTACCAGTTTCTTTTTCTTTCAAAATCGCTTGGTAAACATTGCCATCATTTTGTGGTCGTTTTATCTCGGTAAACACTGGTATAAAATATTCGTCAATTTCTTGCGAATCTGAATACACAGGTATATCTAATGATTGGCGTAAATTTTCTTTAGGGATCGTTACCTCTTTCGTAAAACAACCATTTAGTGAGAATAAGATTATGGGTATCAAAGTCCAATTTTTCATAAGGAGAATAAGAATATACTCTGCTCTCTCGAACGAATACAATCAAAATTTGATTGATGCATTCAGATTTATGGAAATGAGCTAAAGTTTCATTCGCTATGAAACTTCTGTTAAATATCCCAGTAGCTTCGGTATTCTCAATTTAAATTAACTACCATTTTTTAGGAAATTTATAATGATCAGAGGTGACGTAGTGGGAAAAGTGACAGGATAGGATCATTTTTCTTTTGCGTATTCTACTTGCTCCAATGGAAGGACTTCTTGATTTTCGTTTACGCGATATATTAACGCGTGTCGGCGGATATGATGAATGTGTCAGCGAATTCATTCGGGTGAATGATACACTGCTCCCTTCTCACCGATTTTACCGTTATGTTCCAGAACTCTACCAAAATTCACTTACAAAGTCAGGGATCCCTGTTAAGGTTCAATTACTAGGTTCTGATATCAATTGTATGGCGGAAAACGCCGGTAAGGTGGCTTCTCTTGGAGCCTATGGTATCGATATCAATTTTGGTTGTCCTGCCCCAACGGTAAATCGAAACCGAGGAGGTGCAGCTTTACTCAAAGAACCAAACCTAATGTATTCGATCGTAAAAGCAGTTCGAAATGTTGTACCAGAAGAAATTCCAGTCACTGCAAAAATGAGACTGGGTTATGATACCACAGAACATGCGCTTGTTTGTGCTAAAGCATTGGAAGAAGGCGGAGCAAAAGAAATAGTTGTACATGCCAGGACAAAGGTTGATGGATACAAACCACCTGCATATTGGGAATGGATTTCTAAAATAACGGAACATATAAAAATTCCAGTTGTTGCCAATGGAGAAATTTGGACAGTAACAGACGCCATCCGATGCAAAGAAATCTCAGGATGTAAGGATATTATGATTGGAAGAGGTGCTGTTGCAAACCCTGCACTGGCTTTACTCATCAAAGGGACCCAATACAATCGTTTCGAGTGGCTCGAAATTAAAAACTTATTGCTGAATTATTGGAAATCCATGGAAACGGGCATTGATGGAATTAGCAAAACTGGCAGAATCAAACAATGGTTAAAATACCTTTCCAGAGAATATGAGGAAGCAACTGTTGATTTCCAAATCGTGAGACAACTTACTAATCCCAAAGAATTGGAAACTACTTATTTCTCCGAGTTATTCTCACAAAGAAAATGATGGTAAAATCCATCTCAATATTGTATTAAGTATTCAATATGTTTGAATCATTTTCCAATTCTGAAATCCTATCAGGTATGATCACACCTGCTGTCCTTGTGTCTGCTTGTGCTAGTTTGATTTTTTCCACAGCGAATCGACTGGGAAGAATTTTTGATCGAGTGAATCTTTTGAAATCAGAAGTCGAACTTTTACTAGAAGGAAAACGAAGTTTTCATGAACAAAGAATGGTCTATATGAGACACCAACTTTCTGTTCAAAAAAAACGAGCTGTTCTCATTCAGCGATCGATGGCATTTTTATACTTAGCAACATCCTTATTTATCATTTCCAGTTTGGCACTTGCATTTACACTTGCTTTTGCTAAAAATCTCAATTGGATCCCAACTGTGGTTGCTCTATCAGGTGGGATTTGTTTGTTTTTTGCTAGTGCACTTCTTTTGTATGAAAGCCGATACAACCTAACATTCATTAAAAGACAAATTGAGTTTACCGAGTTTTTGGAACGAGAAATCCAAGAAAAAATGAAATAACTTGTTTCAGTCAAAGCCCAAGAAGAGTTTTTTTGGGCGCCTCGCATCCATCTCTTCACAAACATATTTACGTTTAGCGACCGCGTTATACGCTCCAATCTTTCGCTAAGCGAAAGGATTTCCGCTACTACCGCTGGCGCTTGGAAAACTTCCTTTTTATGCTTCAAGAGAATAAAAGTTTAACATAGCTTATGTTTAGCGTCGAATCCATAAAATTCTTTCACTTCTTCTTTTCATTATTCAATGTACAAAGCGAAAGACCAGCGTTAAAATTATTAATTGAATAGGTGGAAACTCGGCAAAGTAGATAAAATGTAATCAAAGCAATATAGATATTATTTTGATTTCAATTGATGAATCCTTTTGATTTCCAATCATTCAAAGCATTTTTTTAGAATATTTTAATATCTTAATCGAAATTGACAGCAAAAGGAATGATCATGCAAGTTCGAAGAGACAATACAAATAAGTTTGTAGTTTTAAAACCTCGGTCACAACTCGTTCCGATTCTTTCGACTTCGAAACACTTCCCCGCACCAGGGATCCGCAGGGCTTGGTCTTCGGAAGGTCTGCCTGACGAAGACGGGAGCGAATGCGGACCCCGTAGTGAGCCCGCCCGGGTGCCCGAGAGTTCGTACTATGAACTTTTGGAAATTAAAATCGGCGATTTTTAGAAGCGGCGTGCCAAAAATGGCGGGCCGTGGTAAAGGGAACACATTGGGTGGCGGGTCCAGTACCCCACCCTCTAATCGGGCGGGGAAAGTGTACCCTGCGCCGCACCCCCCACCGCCCCTCTTTTGTAACAAATCTGACAAAAAAAAACGATTTTCCTGTCACCTCACCTTTCTAGAACGGTAAGTAAAAATTAGATTCGGAAATTCCTTCATGAGAGAAATCAAAACTGTCACGATTTTAGGTGCCAACGGAGCCATGGGTTCTGGAAGTACAGGCGTTATTGCTGCCTTCGGTGGTGCTAAAGTCCATATGCTCGCTAGAGATGTAGAAAAAGCAAAACAGGGTATCGAAGCCGCTGTCGCATCCGTAAAAACGGATACTATTCGCGCTAGGATGATCCCTGGTTCCTACGATGCGGATCTGGAAAAAGCAGTCGCAGAGTCAGATTGGGTATTCGAACTCGTGGCGGAAAGTTACGAAGTCAAAGAACCGATCAACACTCGTATCGCAAAAGCGCGCCGTCCGGGAACCATCGTTTCCACTGTGTCCTCAGGACTTTCCATTGGTCGTTTGGCAAAAGCTTACGATGAAGATGGTCAAAAACACTACTACGGAACCCATTTTTTTAACCCTCCTTATAAAATGATCCTTTGTGAACTCGTAACTCACTCTGGAAATGACAAAAAAGTCACACAAGCGTTAGGTGAATACTTAGATAAAGTTTTAGGTCGTGCTGTTGTTTATACAAACGACACTCCTGCATTTGCTGGAAACCGTATCGGATTTCAGTTGATGAACGAAGTGGCTCACTTTGCTGAAAAGTATGCTGACAAAGGTGGAATCGCACTTATGGATGAAATCATGTCTGGTTACACTGGACGTGCCATGGGCCCACTTGCAACTGCAGACTTCGTAGGACTAGACGTTCACAAAGCCATTGTAGACAATATCTACGACAACACAAAAGACGAAGCACATGAAACATTCAAACTTCCTGGTTACTTCCAAAAGTTAATCGATGCTGGTAAACTTGGTATGAAATCTGGTGGTGGTCTCACAAAAGTTGTGAAACACGCTGACGGAAAACGTGAGAAGTTTGTTTACAATATCAAAACAGGTGAGTACGATCCGTACCCAAAATTTGATATTCCCTTTATCAAAGAAGCTCGCCAAAAAATCAAAGACTCCGATTACAAAGGTGCGATGGATGTAGTAAAAAAAGCGAGTGGTTTCGAAGCAGAAATCGCACGTTACTTCATTTCACGTTACATCAGTTATTCGCTCTCTCTCGTTGGAGAAGTAGTGGATACAAAAGAAAACACTGATGGAGCAATGGGTTTTGGTTTTAACTGGGTTCCTGCATCTGCGTTTGTTGATTTCCTTGGTGGACCAAAAGAAACAATTAAGATGATGGAAACGTCTAAAATACCAGTTCCAAAACTTTTAAAAGATGCGAAAGAAGGCAAAAAGTTCTACGAACTTGGCGAGAAACTAGACGCAAGGTCTCTTTTCAAAGGTTAATTAGGAGTATCATATGAGTGAAAAAGTATTTGTACTAGGCGGGGAACAAACCGACTTCCAAAGAAATTGGACCAAAGAAGGAAAAACCTTCATGTCCATGATGCGTGAAGTATTAGATGATGCTCTTGAAAAAGTTGGCATTAGTTATGATGAAATCAAACGATTGAACAAAGAAAATCGTGTGGCTGTTTTTGTTGGAAACTTTGATGCAGAACAGTACGCAAACCAAGGACATTTGGGTGCATTTTTAACAGAAGTTAACCCTGCACTTTTCGGCGTTCCTGGTGCTCGTTATGAAGCAGCTTGTGCTTCCGGATCGGTTGCACTTGATGCAGCGATCACACACATCCGTGCAGAAGACTACGATCTAGCGATTGTACTTGGTGTGGAAGTGATGAAAACCGTTTCTTCTTCTGTGGGTGGTGACTTCCTTGGAACTGCTGCTTACTATGAAAAGGAAGCAAAAGGGGTTCAATTTCCTTTCCCTAAACTTTTCGGAAAATTAGCAGACGTGATCCTCGAACGTTACGAACTCAAAGAAGAACGTTTTATGGATGCTCTTGCTGAAATTTCACGTATCAATTACGCAAACGCAAAACGTAACCCAAAAGCACAAACTCGTACATGGTTCATGAACAAAGAACATGCGATGGCTCGTGGTGGTGATAATAATATGGCAGTGGGTGGAAGACTTTGTATCACAGACTGTTCTCAAGTAACAGACGGTGCTGCAGTAACCATCCTTGCTTCTAAAGATTACACAAAAGAATACGCTAAAAAAACTGGCCGTAAAATTGATGACATCCCTCGAGTAAAAGGATGGGGTCACCGAGTTGCACCAATTACATTTGAAGCAAAAAAACAAGAATCCGTTGGAGACAAATACATCCTTCCATGGACTCGCCAAACAGTAAAAGATGCGTACAAACGTGCTGACCTAGATGTAAAAAACATTGATGTATTTGAAACACATGACTGTTTTACTTCTTCTGAGTATGCTGCTATTTCTGCTTTTGGAATCTCAGAACCAGGAAAAGAACACATCGCGATCGAAGAAGGAACCATTGACTTTGGTGGTAAAAAACCAATCAATCCATCCGGTGGACTCATCGGTGTGGGTCACCCAGTGGGTGCGTCCGGCGTTCGTATGATGCTCGACCTCTACAAACAAGTTACAAACACTGCAGGTGACTACCAAGTGAAAGGAGCTAAGAACGGTCTTATGCTCAACATTGGTGGATCGGCAACGACGAACTTCGTGTTCATCTTAGGGAAGTAAGCTTGTGAATTCGCTGAATACAGAAAAATGGAATCGGATACTCGTCCGGTTCCTCCTTGCCTTTTCGTTTTGGGAAGCAGTGTCGATCCCTGTTCGTATGTTGTTTTTTGCAAAGTTTTACTTTGATCCAACATTCAAATCGATGTTTGTTCCTATAACAGATGTTTTTTGGCTAGGACCTGTTTTCAGCGATTTATTGTTCACACTATCCTTTGGATTTTTGTATGCACTGATGAAAGAATCACTTCCACAAGGACTTGTGGGTGGATTTTTAGTGGGAATCTTAGTATCGATCATTGGATTTGTATCGCCAATGCTTTGGACATTGTCCCTCACAAACTTTGCCCCCACACAACTTGTATGGGTTTGGGTAGCGTATTATTCCTTATTCACTGTTTCTACAGCAGCCATCTATTCTGTAGGTTGGAACTCAGAAGACTAATGAATTGCTAAACCCAAAGGAAACTTTGGGTTTTTTATTTTCTTCGAATCTCACCAGCCAAATCAGTGCCAGGTGCAATGGTATTAAAAACAGTTCCATATTTTTTGATATTTTCATGCAACAGAAGCAAACGTTCGTCTGATTCCATCTACAGTCACTTGAATCCCTTTGAGTTGAAAATGAAGAATGGGAGCCACTCTTTCCACCCCTTTGATGATACAGGCCGATAACGCAGAAAGTAACAACTCAGCAGGATTGAAGGCATTTGGATTTCCCGCCATATCTGTATCTAATACGATTTCTGCCGATTTACACCGTGAAAGGCTTGCCTGAGAATCCACTCTAGTGGTTTCCACATGAAAATTCATTTTGGGTTTTGCATTTGAGTCTGGATTTGTCATTAACTTAACCTAATATCTGAACTACGAGATTTTAAAACTTAAATCGAAAGGCAACTGAATCCAATCTGTCTGCCACTTTATCTAAATTGGAAATTGATTCTTCAATTGCCGCGACAGTTTGTTTCTGTTCATGAGCAGCAGCTGACAATTCTTCCACGATAGAAGAAGTATGTGTCAATTGGTTTTGTATCTTTTCAATATTAAAAAGAACACTTGTAGATTTTTCTTGTGTCCCTTCTGTGGAGCCGTTGATTTTTTCGGAACTAAGTTTTGTGCCTTCAGAGTTGGCTAGAATTTTCCCCATCTCAACTTGCACAGTTTCAAATTCATTGGACCCTAATTCCACTTCATTTAAACCCTCTTCAATATCTGTCACTGTTTGTAAAATTTTTGAAGTGAGCTCACTGATAAATACAGAGATTTCTTTTGCCGATTTTTTAGATTGTTCCGCGAGAAGACCTACTTCACCCGCAACAACTGCAAATCCTTTTCCAGCATCACCTGCTCTTGCCGATTCGATAGATGCATTTAACGAAAGTAAGTTTGTCTTTTCGGAAATTGCTGCAATTGTTTCTGTGATCTTTCGTATGGCTTTTGTTTTTTCACCAAGGTCTTTAATCGATTCGGAAGTTTTAAAAATCTGATGTTTTGCTTTTAAGAATTGGGACATTGCTTTGTCGGAACGATTTTTTCCTTCCATGGCAATATGATGTGCATTGGTTGATTCAAATTGAACAGCCATTGCTTCCGATCGAATGCTTTGGATCAAATGGTTGAGAGCATCCATTTGATAGAATATACTTTCGGAACTCTCTTTTGTTACGTTACTTGATTCAGATAATGATTGCATGGCAAGGGATAACTCTTGAAAGGCAACATGGATATGTTCTACAGCTTTTGTAAGTCCTTTGATTTGGCTTTTTACGATTTCAGCATTACCAATGAGTTGTGAAATCATCCCTCGGAATTCAAACTGTGTTTTTTTGATAAGCAACAGTATTTCAGAGTAACCACCGCCATTTTCTAAAATTACATCAAACTTCAAATTACCTTTGTATAAGTTTTGCAAATATTCGATTACTCTAAAAATAGAATTTTTGTTTTTTTGAATTTTAAAATATCCTAATATAAAACCCAAAGAAAAAACAAAAATCCCAACCCCAAAAAACCGTGGGTTATGAAGGAACGGAATGTTTACAAAATAGGAAGAACCAAATAATACTAACAAAACCAAACTGATGAAAGATTGAATGGAAAAAACTAATTCAGTAGAAATGGCAAACAATTTCCCAAACCGTTGCGACTCATTTTTTTGCCCAAGATTTAACTTTGCATACAATCCTTCTGCTTTTAGGATCTGTTCTTTCGTCGCTTTTGTGCGAACCGACATATAACCTATGTGTTTTCCATCTTCATAGATAGGAGAAACATTGGCATCAACCCAGTAATAATCTCCATTTTTACAGCGATTTTTTACGAGTCCAACCCATGAGTTTTGGGATTTGACAGTCTCCCATAAATCACGAAAGGCTTCCCCAGGCATATCTGGATGCCGAATGAGATTATGAGGTTGGCCAATGAGTTCTTCTTGCGTATATCCACTAATCTTCAGGAAGTCTTCATTTACATAGGTGATGATTCCTTTTAAATCTGTTTTGGAAGTTATCTTTGTTCCTTCTTGGAATTCTACTTCATGTTGAGTGACTGGTAAATTTTTGCGCACAGATAATGGATCCAGTTTTAGGGAGATGGAGAAAGGATTTAGGTAAAGACCTTATTTAGCAAGCAAAATAGAATCAAACTAAGAATGATTCTTCTGCAATGACTTGACAATTCTCATTTTTTATTAAAATCTCCTACGATATTCTAAATCCTTCATGTTTAAAACTATATTTTTACCTCTCACACTCCGTTTAGAAGCGTTCACACATTTGGTTCCAGTTCCATTTGCTATTTATATGGCTTCCATCACACAGGAATATAGCATAAACGAATGGCTGTTATTTTTAGTTTTATGCATCACGAGTGGAACCTTAATGGTATTAGGAGGGTGTTTATGGAGATACCTCACACTTCGAAAATTATCCAATCAATTTGAAGCTCTCCAATCAGAAAAAAACAAAGAGACATATACAATCGGATCCAATTCAAAAGCAAAAGAACTCAAACTGTTCTTATATCGATATCCATTCTATGAAGGATTTATCATCATCATTCGCTGGTTTGTTGGTGTAGGGCTTATTTTCTTTTCAACACCTTTTTTCGATTTATACAGACCTACTTTATGGACTACGTTTATCCTTTATATGGTGATGATTCCACCCATTTCCTTCGTTGCCTATTACTTCATCACAGAAAATGCATTTCGGAATTTATTCAAACTGCCTCTGATTCGACCCATTGCCATCGAACCAAACGAAATCCCAAAATTTGATTATTTCAAAAGGATTTTAATCTCATTTTTTGCCCTTGCTGCACTACCAGTTACTGTTCTTGGTTACATGTTGATTTCAAGTGCAAGTGGAAATTTAAATGTCCAAAATCCATCTTTACAAGTTCTAATCATTGGAATCATCTTTATATTTCCTTTAGTTTTTGTTGCTTATTTGGTAGCAAAAGCAGTCAGACAAGGGTTAGGTGAAACTAGCCATATTTTGGACGAACTCTCAAAAGGAAATTTTTCAGTTGTTTCCATGCCTTCTTCTGGAGATGATTTTGGACAACAGTCTTTCCACTTAAACCGTGTCATACAACAACTGAACACAATGTATACGGAAATTTTTACCTTAAACGTTGGTTTAGAAAGTAAAGTAAAAGAAAGAACAATGGAATTAGAGAACTCTTTGGAAGAAGTGAAAAAACTTAAGTTCCAACAAGATGGAGATTATTTTTTAACACATCTACTCCTCAAACCACTTGGAAAAAACCAAGTGAGTAGTGAACTTGTTAGCATTGATTTTTTCTTAAAACAGAAAAAGAAATTCGAATTCAAAGGCAAGGAATATGAAATTGGAGGAGATCTAAACATTGCCCATAATGTCATTCTGCAAGGGAAAAAATTCTCTGTTTTCGTTAATTCTGATGCCATGGGAAAATCGATGCAAGGTGCAGGAGGTGCACTTGTTTTAGGAGCCGTTTTCCAATCAATCATTGAAAGGACCTATTTATCTTCGGCCACTTTCAACCAATCACCGGAACGATGGTTAAAAAATGCTTTCATTGAAATGCACAAAATCTTTGAAGGATTTGACGGAAGTATGTTGGTTTCTCTTGTGATTGGACTGGTTGAAGAAGAAACAGGTTTTTTATATTTTATCAATGCAGAACACCCTTGGCTTATATTATACCGAGATGAAAAGGCTAGTTTTTTGGAAAATGAACTGAGTTACCGAAAATTAGGAACCAAAGGTCTCAATTCTGGAATTTTTATTAAAACCTTTCGGTTGTTACCTGGAGATACAATCATCAGTGGATCCGATGGAAGGGATGATTTATTACTCTTTAATGAACAAAATGAATCCAACCAAAGACAAATCAACCAAGACGAAAATTTAATTTTATCCTACGTTGAACAAGGTAAAGGTGAATTAGAACCAATTTTCAAAGTGTTAACCAAAAATGGAGAGATCACTGATGATTTATCACTGATCAGAGTTCATTATAAAGGCAATGTAGATACAGTTTCGAATACCGATGTATCAAAATCCTACCAGACAGCAAAAAAACTTGTGGAAGTTGGAAATATTGATGCGGCCATTGATTCCCTACAAAAACAAATTCTAACACAACCAATTACTAACAAACGTTTTCACAAATTACTCGCAAAACTTCACTTCAAACGAAAAGATTATACTGAAGCCACTGAACATGCGCAGGTGTATTTAGAAAGCCACCCATATGATCTAAGTTTTATGGAATTAAGTTCGATTTTACTACGGAAAGCTGGTAGATTGGACCAAGCCATCGAAATCGCCGAGCGGATCCGATTAAGGGAACCAAAAGCTGCCAAAAATACCTTTCATTTGATTCGATTGTATTTGGAAAAAGAAAACCAAATTCGGGCGAAAGAAATCTTAACTGAGTGGGAAAACCAATTCCCAACCGATCTGGAACGAACAAAAAAATGGAAACAAATCTTAAGATTAAAATTTCCGAATATCTTGATTTAATTTTAATGTTATAGTATCGTCTCTTGTGACAGTTTCCACTAAAATGAATCGGAACAGGAAAACATTATTCTGGGATCTCACCATAAAACTGGAGGCATTCACACATACTGTTCCTGTACCATTTGCCGTTTATTATGCGATCATCACACAAAAGATGGAACCAAACCATTGGGAAATCTTTATTGCGTTATGTCTCGTGTTTGCCACTGGGATTGGCCTCTTAGGAACTTTTGTTCGACACTTACTATTAAAATACCTATTTGCCAAAATCGAGAAAATGAAAACAGTTTCCGAATTCTCGATTCCACTCTCTCAAGAAGAGAAGGAATATGCAAAATCTGTTAAAATCCTCCTCTTTCGTTATCCACTGATTGAAGCAATCATTATCGTAATACGCTGGTTATCCGGTGTGATCCCAATCAGTTTATTGTTTTTTTATTTGGTGGAATATACTCCGTCTGTGGCTCGGTCTGCAATATTTACATTTGTAATGATTGCTCCCATCTCGTTTGTCACTTATTATTTTATCAGTGAAAGTGCAATTCGCAATTTATTCGACTTACCTCAGTTTAAGAATGTAGAACTCCAAGAGAGGGACATTCCTAAATTTAATTATTTCACACGTATTCTTGTCGCATTTTTTAGTTTGGCTGCCCTTCCCTTTGTGATTTTTTCATATATTTTATATTCCTTAGCAACAGGTGAAATCGCAGTCAAAGATCCAATGATTCCCATAGTCACTGTGTCTTTTATATTCATCATCCCTCTTATCGTTTGTTCCTACGTAGTCGCAAAATCAGTGAATGAGGGTTTAAGCGAAACGAGTCGTTCACTTGGGGAACTGGCCAAAGGAAATTTTGATGTTATTGTAACTCCAAAATCCAGTGATGATTTCGCGAAACAAGCGTTCTACTTAAATTCTGTTATTGGAACTCTTAAAAATATGTATGCTGAGATTCGAAATCTGAATGAAGGATTAGAAGAAAAAGTTACACTTCGTACAGATGAATTAAACCAATCGTTAATTGATATCAGCAAGTTAAAAGTGCAACAAGATGGTGATTATTACTTAATTTACCAATTATTAAATCCATTTGCCATCCAGGATACGAGTAGCAAACAGTTTTTGGTGAATCATTTCCTACGCCAAAAAAAGTCTTTTGAATTTAAAAATCAGAAATATGAAATCGGTGGGGATATTAATATCTCTCACACAATTTATCTAAACGAACAAAAATACCTTTTGTTTGTGAATGCTGATGCAATGGGTAAATCCATGCAAGGTGCAGGTGGAGCACTGGTATTTGGATCTGTATTCCAATCCATTGTCCAACGAACAAAAACAGATCCTGGTTTCAAAAACCAAAGCCCGGAAAACTGGCTCAGGTCCAATTTACAAGAACTCCAATTGATTTTTGAGACATTTGATGGAACCATGTTAGTTTCCTTAAGTATGGGTCTCATCGAAGAAAAAACTGGTAAATTGTTTTTTCTGAATGCAGAACACCCCATGATTGTACTCTTCAGAAATGGAAAAGCCAACTTTTTATATCCCATTGTATCCTATCGCAAACTAGGCACGCTGGGTGCCTTCCCCATAAAGGAAGTCAATCAGTTCCAACTCCAGCCCCATGATGTTCTCTTCATTGGTTCCGATGGGAAGGATGACCTTCTCACCAAAAATGATGAAGGAGAGTGGGAAGTGCTCTCAGAAGATGAGAATTTCTTAGAAATCGTGGAAAACACAAAAGGAAATTTAGATTCCATCATCAATGAAATTGATTCGATTGGCCAAGTCATCGATGACATTTCCATCATTCGAATCTCTTATGAAACAGAATGAACAAGTTTGCAAAAGGTTAGAAAAGCCTTCTCCCTTTGCCTCTAAAAGCCAATTTATTTCCCAAAAATCTGGGTCCGGACCGTCCAATACATGGAAACATGAATGAACCATTCTAAACTAAAACTTCCCATTAAAATGGGATATGGGTTTGCAGAGACTGGCATAACAGCCGTTCAACTTTTTACTCAAATTTATCTTCTCAAATACTATACAGAGATCGTTGGACTCAATTCCAGTTTAGCAGGAATTGCTTTGTCAATTTCAGTGATTTGGGATGCAATCAGTGACCCACTCATGGGGCGGATTTCTGACCATACCATCACTCGATTCGGTAGACGAAGGCCATTTATCTTCATCGGTGGAATTTTATTATCCATATCAGTGCTTTTACTTTTTTCGCCCCCTTCCCTTTCTTCCCAAATGGGTAAATTTGCGTATTTACTAAGTGTTTATCTTTTAGTGAATACAGCGATGACAGTTATCTCAGTACCTCATATTGCACTTGGTGGAGAACTAAGTTTTGAACGAAATGAACGGACTTCTGTGTTTGGTTGGAGGTTATTCTTTAGTAACATAGGAATGTTAATTGGAATGATTGTGCCAGCGGCCATCTTACAATCTCTAGGTGATGAAAGTGCTAAGGAAAATATCATCACCTCTCGGACTGTCGCTGGAGAAATTGTTTCACTCGTTATCCTTGTATCTTCTATCATCACCTTTTTAGTGACAAAAGGCAAAGATACAATCCAATCTGATAAAACAAAACAACTCCCATTCTTTGTGTCCTTTGGTTCTGTCTTAAAAAACAAAATGTTTCTCATATTATTATTTGCATTTATCATAGCAACGATTGGTAGAACGTTTAACTCCGCAATTGCATTATACTATTATGAATACCGATTGGGATTAAAGGAATCCCAAGTGGTCATCAACATCTTATTGCCATTTTTTCTTGTACTCATGTTATCCATTGGTTTTTGGGTTTGGATTTCCAAAAAGATCGGAAAAAAAATCCCTGCATTTCTTGGTGTATTTGGTTTAGGCCTTCTAACTGTGATCGTGTATCCTTTATTTCCTTACGGAGAACTAAGACCCCCGCTCATCGCAGCCTTCTTTGGTGGGATCTTCGCAGGATCCATTCTCATCATGGACTCCATCCTGACAGATGTTGTCGACTATGATGAATACAAAACGGGTGAAAAACGGGAAGGACTCTATTTTGGAATATGGAAGATGGGCGTAAAATTTTCCCAAGCCTTTGGAATCGCACTCACTGGTTTTTTACTCGATTTCATTGGGTTTCAAAATGGACTCACAGAACAATCGACTGAAGTAGGATTTCGCTTAGCTATGATTTTTGGTCCCGGAGTTGGCTTCTTCTTTATCTTGGGATCAATTGTTTTTTTATTTTTTCCCCTCACAGATGCAAAACACATCCAAGTGCAAAGAATCCTAACAAAAAGAACATTGAAAAAGATCCATCGGTAAATTATATTTGAACCCCATGGTACCAAAACAGAGACTTCAATTCATTGCCTTCCTATTGATTTATTTTATAGTCCCTTTTTCGGCCTGTTTATTTACATTATTGTTTGCAAATTACACTAGTAATGTTTTTTTACCAGAAAGGTTTTTAGTCTTATTTGAAGCGACCGAAACAACGCAGGACTTCACCTTGCTCGCGTTAACCTGGGGACCATTTCCCATCATCACAGTCATTTTGTTCTTTTATAGCCTTCCCGTTTCGAACTACCTATTCAATAAAAATAAATGTAATTATTTATCGGAAGAAAGAGCGCGCCATCGCATTGTCCACTCACCCCTCATCATCAGTTTGTTTGGTTTTATTGGTTGGGAATTATCCAATTTTTTATCTGTTTATCGAATTGATACACTGTTTCCTTCCGCTCCTCCTCAAAGTATCGTTACTGTTACTATCTTGTTTGCATTTTGGGGACTCTTTGCATTTGCTTTTTCTTATGCAACAACCAACTATTTAAATCGCAAATTAATCATTCCTTGTGTATTTCCAGAGGGTGGACTCGGGAAATATGCAAAAGGAAAACAATTTTCCATCGTCACAAAACAAATTATCTTTTGGGCCGCTTCTACATTATTCCCAATCATCTTATTGGTATTTGGATTATTAGAACGCACAAACCACAATATATTCCAACTACATGATTTAGTGCATACAGATGTTTTGTTTGGAGTGATTGCGATCATGTTATTTTTTTCCTTTGTATTCTCTGTCACATTTGCCATCAGCTTACAACACCCTCTCAACCAAATAGAAGAAGCAACAGAACTCATCAAAGAACAAAAATTTGATACAAGGGTAACTATTTTTAGTTCTGATGAACTTGGACTTTTAGGAGACGCCGTCAACGAAATGGCAGAGGGACTAGCGGAAAGAGAAAGGATCAAAGATACTTTTGGTAGAATTGTTGACCCGCGTGTTAGAGATTATCTACTTTCCAACGAACATAGCCTTGGTGGTAAAGTTGTTGATGCTACAATTTTATTCTCAGACTTAAGAGACTTTACGAAACTATCCGAAAAACGGACTCCCGAAGAAGTATTATATATCTTAAATCGATATTTCCAAGAAATGAGCAATGCGATCGAAGTTCACGGAGGATTTATCAATAAATTCATAGGGGATGCGATCCTTGCCGTATTTGGAACACCTATGCCCATGTTAGATCATGCAGATCGTGCCTTTCAAACTGCCTTGGAGATGCAAAGGAATTTAGGATTACTCAACCAACAATTTATGAAAGAAGGATTAACCGAACTCAAAATGGGAATAGGCATTCATACCGGAAGTTTGCTTGCGGGTAACATTGGTTCCACCAATCGAATGGAATTTACAGTTATTGGAGATACCGTGAATACCGCATCTCGAGTCGAAGGACTTTGTAAAGGTTTACAAAAAAACCTTCTCATCACAGAAAATACAGCAAACCTCATTTCACCATCCATCCGCTCTCAGTTGCAACTTGAAGGCGAATATGAACTCAAAGGAAGAGAATCAAAAGAAAAAATTTATTCTTATCCTATCTTATAAGTGAGGATAAAATTGGAATTTAGAGTTGAATCGTTTTAGAAATGAAGTCAGAATGGTGATTATGAAATTTGCAGTTGGGATACTTTTGTTTGGTTTCCTGTTCTCTTCTTGTAACGAGATCAAATTGGTAAACACACAAGATGTTCTTGATTTGCTAAAAGATGATGGAAGCTCAAATGCAAATTCGGCATCAAACTCTTCCTCTCCAACAAACAATTCTTCCTTTCCCAATGGAAACTCGCAAAACTTAAACTACTATGGTCTTACTGACTCACCAACGGGAACCAATACCTATGGTTCTTCGGGTTCCACGGTGGGCAATCCTCTCGGTTATTAATTCCGATTCTTTATTTAATAAACTCAAAGAAGTCATCAAGCAGTGGTCGGAAACAGGACCGAATCGTTACCTTTGCCACCTTCTCATTTTTCGGACCATAATTGAGTATGATATCATTTGGATCTCGGATGAAGGAAAAGATTTTATTGATCTGCATCTCTGCGTGCCCATCTTTTACCTTCACTATGTATTCAAATTCATGTTCATTGGCATCTACTTCCCCAATCCCATAAGGAACGTAACACTTAATCAGACCAATCCCTCGAAGTTCCCCCATCTCTTGGTTTTCAAATTCAATTTTGGAAAGTTCTGGGTCTAATTTGTATTCCAACCACTGTTTTGCTTTCAGAAAACTTCTCGTTTTTTGGTAGGATTTGTTGTCCCTTGCATCTTCAGTTGTACGCATATTTGCAGAAACAACCCAAAGTTTCAAACACATAGAGTTTTGGAACAAAAGGAAAAAAGCGAATAATAACAAGACTCGTTTTGGCATCATCTCTAAGCTTCTTTCCCCTCACTCGGATCGCAAAACAAATCTTCACATAAATGGAAAATTTTCTCCTTATTCGGTTGGACCGGAAATGGAATTACGTTTTTGGGCAATGGGGATGTGTTCTGGTTTGTTTTTTTGATCTTATGTCTCTTCGACTCGATTCTATCTCTCACCTTATTATTTTCGGAATTGGCCTCCCTCATTCTAGAGTGCCCAAATAAAAATTGGATTGAATTTGTTAGGGCATCACTTTCAATCTTGAACATGCCCGATTTTGATCGTATTGATCTAATGAATTATGCCATGTATGGAAATGATTTTGATCCCCAATGGGACGAAATCCGCGCCTTTATTAAGTCCAATGCTTCTGCTCAAAAAGAATTGGAGGAAATCAAACGTACCGTGCCAAGCCCCCATGTTGGGAAAAGACGTATGCCAAATGCTCCTACAAATGACCCAAGAGAATTGAGTGGAGAAAATCCAAACGCAGAGCCAAGAAAACCAAGTAGTGGGAATGACACCAAATCTTGGTGGCAAAAAATTTTAGGAGATTGAAATGGAAAATACCGTAGACCAAGTCAAAAAAAACGTCGAGAACATCAAAAAGTTTGTCACTCCGTTTTTTAATTTGGCTGTGAACACAACGGTTTACGGTTACCATAACATTGTCCCAACAGGCAAACTTATCCTCACATGTAACCATAGAAGTGATATGGATCCCTTTGTGATTGGATCTGTGTTTCCGAGGTTTATCTCTTGGATCGCCGCCGAATATACCACAAGGATTCCTCTTTTCAAAGACTTCGTGGAAAAAACAGGAACCATTCCTATGGCCATCGATGGAAACATTTCCATGGCCAGTATCAAAAAGGTACAACAGGTTTTTAAAAATGGAGATGTGCTTGGGATTTTTCCAGAAGGACATGATTATATGGTGCAGAATGATTTTTCTGCTCCCCTAGCTAAATTCCACTCTGGGTTTGCTGCGTTTAGTTTGCGTAACAAAGTGGACATCCTTCCTTCTGTCATCATTCCAGAAGAAGAAACCATCACTGATTACCCGATCCCACCACTCGTTCGTGCCTTTATGGGAATGCCAAAAGAAGTTTGTGATATCAAACGTAGAGTAGTGTATAAAAAAATCAATGTGGTCTTTGGTGAAGTCATCAAGTATGAGAACTTTGCTCACCTTCCGCTTGACAAAGGTATGGTGGCCGTTTCAGAAGAAACAAAACGGCGCATGGGTGAATTACAGAAAGTAGATTATTTAAAGAAATAATCGAACCCAAGTTGGGTTCAATTGTTTGGTAATTCCTTAGATTTCCACTTCTCCCGAGAACACTTCTTTGGCTGGACCTGTCATCATCACTGATCCATTCTCTTTCCATTCTACATGGAGGGTTCCCCCTCTTAGGTCAATGCGGACAGATCGTCCGGTTTTCCCATTGAGAATGGAAGATACCGTCACTGCACAAGCCCCTGTACCGCAAGCCAAGGTTTCACCTGTTCCTCGTTCCCAAGTCCTTTGGTAAAGATGGTCTTTTCCTCTAACGGATACAAATTCCACATTCACTCGTCTTGGGAACAGTGGATGGTTTTCAATGATAGGTCCAATTTCTCTTACGGGAAAGGCATCAGCATCATCCACATAAATCACACAATGTGGGTTTCCCATACTAACAGCAGTAAAACGATATTTTTTTCCTTGGACTTCGATTTCTTGGTTGATCACAGGTTCTTCCCCTGGCCATACTATTGGCACAAGTGAAGGTTTGAGAATAGGTTCTCCCATATCCACAGTCACCATTTCGACTTTTCCATTCGTACCTGTTTTTAAATCTAAGGTAAGAACACCTTTTCCCGTTTCGATGGTTGGTTTTTGGTTTTTGGTAAGACCATGGTCATACACAAATTTACCAACACAACGGACTCCGTTACCGCACATTTCAGAGGAACTTCCATCAGAATTGTACATATCCATTTGAAATTCGCCGGAATTTGAATTACGGATGAAAATCACTCCATCGCCACCGATCCCAAAATTACGGTCGGATAGTTTTTGGATTTGTTCTGGTGTGAGTCGGATGTCGTTTTTCGTAGCATCAATGTATACGTAGTCGTTTCCGATCCCTTCCATTTTGGTGAAGTTGATTTTCATCTGTTCCTCTCTTATCACCCAATGATTTTTTGGTCAGTGTCCTTGGCAAGTTCTATCAAGGATTTTTAGTTTGACCCTTGTTCCCAAGGATTAGACTGACAGAATCGAACATGAAATCTTGTATCCTTTGCCAATCAACCGAGTCCAAAACTGTTTTCAATGAAAATGGAACTCCCATTTTGGAATGCCAAAATTGTGGCCATGTCTATTCTTCTTATGAACAAGAAGAACACTACGAAGGGTATTGGGACGGCGCAGAACAAACATATGATTTGGAATGGTGGGACAACGCCCATAGAGCTGTCTATGCTGACTTCATCAAAACCTATCTAGGAGAATCCAAAGGAAATCTTTTGGATGTAGGTTGTGGGTTGGGATTTTTTGTGAAAGCTGTTCTCACACAAAAACCAGGTTGGACGGCCGTTGGGTATGAGATTTCCAAACAAGCAGTCAAGTTTGCCAACGAACAAAATGGTATGAAAACTGTCTATGCAGGCCTTGTACAAGATTCCAAACTCACAAAAGAAAGTTTTGATATCATCACACTTTGGGATGTGATTGAACACATTCCAAAACCACACTCACTTCTCACTTACTTACATGGACTCCTCAAACCTGGTGGCGTTTTATTTTTACAAACACCAAACTTCCCAATCCAATTGGCAAAAGCCAATCTTAAGGTAAAGTTAAAAGGAATGAAGGAAGGTGTACATTACTTAGAAGCGAAAGACCATGTGAACAATTATAAAATGTCCACCTTAGCAGAACTTGGCAAACAATGTGGATTCACAAAACCAGAATACAAGGTTCTTATGCCAATCCTTTCTGTATCAGGGAGTAAGAGTAAACTGGCAGTGTATGTAAAACTCGCTTATTATATCTTCACCAAACTTGTGTTTGCGATCAGTTTCAAAACCATCAACTGGAACAATACTTTATTTTTGACTCTGAAGAAGCCATGACCTAGCATATGTTAGGCCAGCAAGGATATTGGATGCCCTCCAAATTGGATTAGGATGGGCATTCCAATCCTTTTGAAGCGCAGAAGTTTCGTCCGCATCCAAAGGATTCACCTCATCTCCCTCTCCCCACATCTTTGGAATATGGATGCAAGCGATTCCATGAGAACTGGCACCGAGAATATCATCTTCCCAATTATCTCCTAAGAGGATACAATCTTTGGGATCTTCGTTGGCCGTTTTCATCACATACTGAAAAAACTCTTTGGTTGGTTTCTCAAACCCCACTTCTTCGGATGTGATGAGTGAGAAGCGAAACTCTTCTGGTAAAAATCCTCGGACCTTCAACAATTGCGTACGAAGGGTTTCATTTGTTGTGAGGTAAATGGGGAATTCTTTTGAGAGAGAAATTAATAAGGGAAATAAATAAGTTTGGTATCTCTCTTTCTTTTTTTCTTCTGCATAAAACGAGAGAAAATGCAAATAATACCGATCTTCCATCCATAAGACACCATCAATGTCTTGGGTTTGGAACCCATTCCTTTGAGTAGACCCCATCCTCTCCCACATCAATTTAAAACATAACAATCGGAGACGGTTGGAACTATGGTGTTTGAGTTGGGACTTCACATGTTTTCTTGCCGCTTCATATAACTCTAAAAAGTTTCCACCTAACTTTCGCCCCTGCCAATCCTTTGCACAATTTTCAATTGCGTATGCATACGCTTCTTTGGATGGTAAAATGGTATTGTCTAAATCTAAAAATAAAGCCATTACGGAAAGTGAAACGGAAACATTTCCTTCTGTCAACGGTTTGAGAAGGATTTATGGCTTGTCATGTTGTGAAAGTTTAAATAGAATCGTGGGATGATTTCCTTATCATCCATCCTCGCAACCTTATTCCTTTTACTTGGTTCCATTTTATTTGGATATGGAATTATCACGGATGGAGATCCCATTTATACAAAATCCCTAGGTTGGAATCTCAATCTGATATGGGGGAGTGTTGTATTTTGTGTGGGGATCTTATTTGGATTGGGGAATTGGCTTTCCAACCAAATCCCCCAAAAAGAAAAAAACTAAACGGTTACTTTCTCTAACACTAAAGATAGAAACGGCACTAACGATTCAAGAATTTCAGGAAGTTCGTATTCCAAAATATCACCAGCGTATACAATGTCATTTTTTTCCATTGCAGAAGCAATGTTCGAAAGAGTCGTATTCAATTGGCCAACCAAATCAGAAAGTTTTTTATCCTCAAACGACAATTCTTGCCAATTTAACTCAGTATGACGAGTTTGGATCGAAACCAGTGCCGACATAAGACCCGTTAAGCGACCCACAGCATCATTTAAGATTTCTGATGCTAAATGATCTTTTCCTGATTGGAAGTTTTCGTTCACTAACATAAAATCTTTGATCACTTTGTCTTTTTGGTCCACAAATTTAGAAATGATTTCGATCAGTTCGGATTCATCCAATCGCATTACGGCAAGCCTTGTGCTTAGGTCCATCAAAAACAATTTTACATCACGAAGGTCTTCTAAAAACGATTCGATTGCTTTTGTGGAATCAAGAACGAGTGACCCGTTGTCTAAGGATTCAAGTATTTCTTCTACGTTTTTTCCTTTTCCCATCGGTTGGATGAGGTTTAGATTGAGGTTGAGAAGTTTCGTTGTCGTACGAATCATGGAAATGATCCACGGGATCCCTTCTTTTAAATCCTCAGATTCTTTTTCAGTTAAAGAGTCACGTCCCACAAGAGTGGAACCCACTTTGTCTACGTAATTGTCTACTTCGACGAGACTATCTTCGATGACATCCAATTCTTCACCAACATATAAATCCAATCGTTTTGTGTCTTCAATGCCAACAGAGTCAAGGTCTGATCTATTTAATTCTTTTCCGTTCACGGTGAAATGTCGTAAATATTTGCCATTTGATTCGATCCATTTTTGAATTTGATCGAACACTTGGCCGAGGTTGGTTTCTCCATCCAATTTAGTATCTAACTGTTGTTCATTGATATAAATATTCATCATTCTCCACCGTTCCCTCTAAACATATTATTCTGTAAATAGTTCCCAACTGATTTGTTTTTTCCTACACCTTGTTCCATGTAGAGAAATCTTTGTTTTAATTTGGCTTCAAAGCTAATGAGATGGGATTCATGTTCTTTGATTTTTTTATTATTTCCAGCAACACTCTCTTCTAAGAGTTTTACCTTACTTGTCACAATACCGGAAGCATATTGGTTATAAGGTTTTAGAATTTCGAGAAGCCTTATCCCAACTCCCTCTTCCATCTTCGCATCATTATTCGGATCAGATGCAAATAAATCCCTAACTCCATCTGGGTTTTCAGATAGAACAGCTATGAGTTTTTCTTGGTCAATTTGTAACAAACCATCTTGGATTTTTTCCCAGTTAGATCCAACAGCACCAGTTGAAATTCCTATGTCTGTCAAAACACGGAATCCATTTTCTTTGGTGGCAGGATAATACGAGTTAGCTGTTGTTTTCAAAGAAGCGATGAGGCGTAAAATGGAATTTTCACCAGCTAGAAGCCCGGATTTGGATTTATTATCCCAAAAATCTCTGGAAATATCAGCGGCCTTAGAATCATCACTTTCTTTTTTATCTGAAATTTTTCCATTTTTTTCAACTGAAGTTACTTCTTTGGAGAACTTCATGAGATCATTATAAGCATCTACCCATTCTTTGATGAGGGCAGATCCTTTTGCATGGTCGACATGGATTTTTAAAGTAACAGGTTCCTCTGTCACCTTATGCACATTAAATGAAATTCCTTCTAATACATCTGCGATGCCATCATTGGTTTCTCGTGTAATCTCAACTCCATCAATTTTGATTTTAAGATCTTTGGCTTCTTGTAACACTTTCACAGGTTCTGCGGTTCCAGGTGCTTGGGGAGTGACAAGTGTTACCGATTTGATTTGGATAGGTGTCGTGGCAGAATTGGAAACAATGATGCCTGTGAGGTTTTTATCACTCGCAATATCACCTGCTTGGAAAATATACTTTAATTCTGTTTTATTAATGGGAAGGAATTTATTACGCACACTCCCTTCCTTCTCAAAACTCATCCCCATCTCCATAACAGCAGGAGCTTCCCCCACAACTTCCACTTCCAGGTACGCACGTTCTTTGATTTCGGTAACTGCAATGGGAATTGTATATGCGGTGTCTGGTTTTAGAAAAATTCCTTCTTCCGATTGTGAGATTTTTTCAGTTTCTAATTCTGATTTTTTAAATTTTGATAGGTCCCAAACCTTGGCTTTGGTTCCATCGAGGGAAAGAAGTTGTTTCGTGTCTTCAGTAACGGCTTTATTTTCACCAACAAGTCCAGCAAGTTTCAAAATTCCATTGGGATCTGAAAACTGAAGTTCGTTTTTTTTACCTGTTTTAACGGATGTTAATGTAATAATAGAAGAGTCTTTATCAATTTTGATGATGGAAGTTTCAACTAAACTACCTGC